>JANNMS010000232.1:0-4733 GCA_031398055.1 Saprospirales bacterium
ACGAGAAATCCCGAAGGGATTTTATGTAAAAACTCGCGCCTGAAAACATAAAATCCCTTCGGGATTTGAGGAAAATGCCCTTGCTCTGAGCTATAAACATAGATTCCCTTCGGGAATGGATTTTAATGCGTTTGACCTGGTGGCAAGAGACATTTTTCACTTTGTTGTAAAAGAGGCTTTGATAAAAGAAGGCTGGCAAATTACCCACGACCCATTTCCTTTGCATAATCGGAAAGAAGGTGGTTTGCAGACAGATTTGGGCGCGGAAAAAATCATCACGGCTGAAAAAGGGCACGAAAAAATAGCCGTCGAGGTCAAAAGTTTTGTCCACATTTCAATCTTGCACGATTTTTTGTTGGCGGTCGGCCAGTATTTTGTTTATCGAAAAATTCTCAGCAAAAACGACCCCGACCGCGTGCTTTTTGTTGCGCTCCCAGAGTTCGTGTTTCATCGAATCATGAAGTTTGAATGGGCGCAGGAAGTTGTTTTTGATTTAGAAATGAAGTTCATTCTTTACGATACAAACCTTAAAATTATCACGGCATGGAAAAAATAGGATTTCTCAGGGAAAGTATTGTTTCGGCGATGGCCGACTACGCGCACTACCTTTCTGGTTCGAACTTGCCAAAGGTAGAATACACCCTTTTGACCGATGAAAAGCATGATAAATACCAACTTTTGGCCGTCGGTTGGGAAAAAAGCGAGCGGATTTATCAGGTTATTTTTCACGCCGATATCGTTGACGGCCATGTTTGGATTCAAGAAGACAACACCGAAGATGGTTTTGCAAACCTGCTTTTGGAAAAAGGCTTGGATAAAAAAGACATTGTTTTGGCCTATTTTCCAGATTTTCACAGGCAATTCACGGAGTTTGCCGTGGCCTGATTTTTCATTAAAATTTTAAATTAAAATTATGCCCAATCAAGTAGCCAACCTTGAACCCCAACCACTTTGGAAACATTTCGCCGACCTCAACGCCATCCCGCGCCCCTCGAAACGCGAGCAGCGCGTCGCCAAATTCATTTTTGATTTTGGCAAAAAACTCGGCCTCGAAACGCAGACCGACGACTTCGGAAATGTCATCATCAAAAAACCGGGCTCGCCGGGATTTGAAAAAAAACCAGCCGTCATTTTGCAAGGCCACCTCGACATGGTGCACCAAAAAAACGCCGGAACCGACTTCGATTTTGAAAAACAAGGCATCGAAATGTTTGTCGACGGCGACATGGTCCGGGCGCACGGCACCACTTTGGGCGCGGACAACGGCCTCGGCGTGGCGGCAATCATGGCTGTTTTGTCCGAAAACAACATTGAGCACCCGCCAGTCGAAGCACTTTTTACCCTCGACGAAGAGGCTGGGATGGGCGGTGCGAAAAACCTCGGTCGCGGCATTTTGAAAGCCAAAAAACTCCTCAATTTGGACACCGAGGAAGACCACGTTTTTACCATCGGCTGCGCGGGCGGCATCGACACGGTGGTGGATTGGGATTATAAAAATGAAGATTTGCCCGCCGGTTTTTCGGGTTTGAAAATCACGGTGAACGGTTTGAAAGGTGGCCATTCTGGCATGGATATCCATCGCGGCCGCGGCAACGCCAACAAAATTATGAACCGCATTTTGACCGCCTGCCAACCCGCCGGGCTGCGGATTTCGGAACTCGAAGGCGGCAGCGTCCGAAACGCGATTCCCCGCGAAAGCACCGCGACGGTGGCCGTGAAAAAGGAAAAAGCATTTGAAAAAGCCTTTAATTTAATCAAAAAAGAGATTTTGGCAGAGTTTGCAGCCGTCGAGCCGGGTTTGCAAATCGAGTTTTTGGCGACAGCCGCACCGCAAAAAGTGATGCGCCGCAGCGACCAAATCAAATTTTTGAACGCCATCCGCGCCGTCCACAACGGTGTTTTTCGGATGTCGCCGGACGTGCCGGGGCTGGTCGAGGCCTCGTCAAATTTGGCTCGGATTGAACTGAAAAACGGCCATTTTTCCTGCGGTACGTTGCAGCGCAGTTCTGTTGAAAGTTCAAAAGCAGATGTCGCGGCGGCGGTTCGTGCGCCGTTCGATTTGATGGGTGCAAAAATCGAACTTGCCAACGGCTACCCCGGCTGGAAACCAAATCCGAACTCGGCCATCCTCAAAAAATTCGTCGAACTTTACAAAAAACAATTTGGCGAAAACCCGACAGTCGAGGCTTGCCACGCGGGTTTGGAATGTGGGATTATCAATGAAAGATATCCGGGTTTGGACATGATTTCCTTCGGCCCAAACATCTGGAACGCCCACAGCCCGGACGAGCACTGCTCGATTTCCTCCGTCCAAAAATTTTGGGGATTTTTCACCGCCGCCCTCAAAAATGTCTGAAATAGGGAATATGTAATTGATTGCCAACCAATTAGCAAAAATTTCATTTGTCAGAAGTTTGGCAGTCTCTACGGTTTTTGCGTAGACTTGTGGCGTGGTTTTGGTCAATTGGAGAATTAGTTATTGGGGAATTGGTTGTTGGGTACACTCAACAAATAACCAATTTCTCAATAACCAATAACCAATTCTCCAATAACTAATAACCAATTTTCAGATGAATAATCCTCGTGAACTCGCTTCCGCTGGCGGAAAAGCAGCATTTTTTGAACCCGTAAAAAAGGTTTTGTTGATTGAAGACAACCCGGCAGATGCCCGGTGGGTTGAGTTGTTGCTCGCCGAAACCGACCTGATAAATTGCAAGGTTATCCGCGCAGAAACTTTGTCTGCTGGCTTGTCCGCGCTCGAATCCGACGAGCGATTCGATGCCATTTTGTGCGACCTCACCTTGCCCGACAGCCGAGGTTTTGAAACCCTCGAAAAGTTGTTGGCGCGTTTTCCAGACCAAAATGTGATTGTCCAAACCGGTCTTTCCGACAAGGAAATTGGCCTTCAAGCCATTCGTGCCGGGGCGCAGGATTTTTTGGTAAAAGGTGGCTATGACGCCGACCAACTGGGAAAAACGCTCCGATATGCCATCGAACGCCGCTCGGTTTTGGAGCGTTTGGAAGAAACGCAACGCCTCGCGCACATCGGGCACTGGGAATTTAATTTGCAAAACGGTGAATTCACTGCATCCAACGAGATGTTCCGCATTTTGGGTTTGCAGCCCGACCGCCGCATTTTGTCTGCCGAAAATTTGACTGCGCCGGGCGGGTCGCTCCATTTTTTAAAAGAAATCCATGACGAAACGATGGAAAAAGGGCGTGCCAGTCGTGATTTGGAAGTTTTGACAATTTCTGGAAAGCCCATTTTTATTTCTGTTAAATGCAGCCGCGAGCCCGATGGCGCATCGCTTTATGGCATTTTACAAGATATTACGCAACGCAAGCAAGCCGACGAACTGCGCCGTCAACACGAAATCAGTCAGCAGGCCGCCGCTATGAAAGAACAATTTATCGCCTCGGTCAGCCACGAAATGCGCACGCCGATGAACGCGATTTTGGGGATGTCGAACCTTGTTTTGCAATCACCGCTCAACGAAGAACAACGCAGTTACATCGGTTCGGTCAAACAATCGTCGGAGATTTTGCTCGGCATCGTCAACGATATTTTGGAAATCTCGACGCTCAAAAACGGCAGCATCGAATTTGAGGAAAAACCATTCGATTTGCACGAACTCTTGGCCAATTTGGTCAACGTGATGTCGTACAAAATCAATGAAAAACGCCTCGAATTCAACCTCGAAATCGAGCAGGACGTGCCGCGTTTTATCGCTGGCGATAAATTGAGGCTCAATCAAATTTTGTACAATTTGGTGGGGAATGCCATAAAATTCACCGATTCCGGCCACGTTCGGGTTTATGTTTTTTTAAATGAAAAAAATGCAGAACACGCCGTTTTGCAGTTTGATGTCGAGGACAGTGGCATTGGGATTCCGAAAGACCAATTGGATGCTATTTTTGAAAGTTTCACCCGCGTCCGGCACAAACACCGTTTGTTCGAAGGCACGGGTTTGGGTTTGAGCATCGCCCGGAGTTTGGTGCAGCAGCAAAATGGGAAAATCGGGGTGGAAAGTGAAGTTGGGAAAGGCTCGAAATTTTACTTTTCCCTCAATTTGAGGATTTCTTCGGAGCAAGAATTGGACAACAGCCGGAAAATGAAACCGGGTGGTCTGGTTTTTGACAAAGAGACCTCGTTCAATTTGTTGCTCGTCGAAGACCATAAAATCAATCAATTGGTCGCTCGGAAAACTTTGGAAAAACAATTTGCAAACATCAAAGTGACCATCGCCGAAAATGGAAAAGAAGCCATCGAACTGCTTGAAAATCAACCGTTTGACCTGATTTTGATGGATCTGCAAATGCCCGTGATGGATGGCATGGAAACCACCAAATTCATCCGCGAACAGATGCCTGAACCGATTTCAAAATTGCCAATTTTGGCGATGACGGCGCACGCGCACATTTCAAAAGACAACCAATTTCGGGAAATGGGCATGGACGATTATGTTTTGAAACCGTTCGAGCCGGAGCAACTTTTTGAAAAAATTGGGCAGTGGATAAAAAAATGATTTACGATTTTGGATTTACGAATTACGATTTGTGCCGCTCGGCGAAATCTTAATTCGTAAATCCAAAATCAGGTCAAACGCATTAAAATTTCAAAAACCCGTAGGGTTGGCATTTTAGTAGAAAACAAGGTTAATCAAGCAGGGAAATGCCGTAGGCATGGCATTTTATCCGTGAATGTTGCTGCCAAAATGCCATGCCTACGGCAT
>JANNMS010000234.1:0-15878 GCA_031398055.1 Saprospirales bacterium
ACGAGAAATCCCGAAGGGATTTTATGTAAAAACTCGCGCCTGAAAACATAAAATCCCTTCGGGATTTGAGGAAAATGCCCTTGCTCTGAGCTATAAACATAGATTCCCTTCGGGAATGGATTTTAATGCGTTTGACCTGGAAGCAGATGCCAACCTTGCCGGGTGGAGTCAATTGGACATGGTTGATTTAAAAGGTTTTCACGCGGTTGACCATTTTGACAAAAAAGTGAACAGCGACGGCACTTTCAGCATCACCACCCAACACGAAACGGACACTCGTTTTGAGGTGGCGTCGGGCAGGCCAAAAACTTCCATCGCAGACCAAAATGGCATCCGGGTGGTCGGCCAAGCGGACACTTTTTTGTTCGATTTGCTTTTCGGCGGTGCGGTTTTGTCGCAACTGCCGGGGTTTTCGGCCACTGCTTTTTTGGCAAAAATTGGGAATTATCCCAGTTTTCAAATCCCGACGAGTGCCGAATTGTCAGAATGGAGTGCCGAGGGTTGGACAATTTCAAGTCAAATTGCCCAAAAAATCACGCTGACGCGAACCGATGAAACGATGGAAATTTTCCTGCCCGAACACCAAATCCGGGTCAACCTTTTTGAAAATGGGCAGTCGGTTTTGACCATCGAAACTTTTTATTCCATGATTTCAGGCAAGTATTTGCCAGTTTTGGAAACGCAAACCAAAAATTTGACGCTTTCAAATGGCGATTGCGCCCGCTGCGTCACGACCACCAAATTTACCAATTATGTGATCGAAGGCACTGCCCCGCCCCGTTCGTCCGAAAACCAAACGCGCTGGGAAGTTGCAAAATTGGCCGTTTTACCGAACCCGGTTTCCCACGAAATGACGGTCGTTTTGCCGCAGCACGAGGGCGAAGTTCAAGTTTGGGTGGTCAACCAAATCGGGCAAATCACTCAAAAACAGGTGGGCGATTTTGGTGAAACCGTTCAAATCAATACCGCTGATTTAAAAGCAGGGGTTTATTTCCTGACCGTTTGCAGCAAATATTTTAAGAAAACTATCCGGTTTTCAAAAATCTGAGGTACTCGCTGCCCACTCTATTTTTTCATTTCAAAAAATTATCAACATGAAATATTTTATCTGTTTTATCGCCCTGCTGTTTTGCGCCGCCAAAATTGGAAAGGCGCAAACCGTCGCCGGGCAGCCCTGTCCTGAACTTCCAACAAAAGCAGTCATGGAAGGTGAAACCATTAAATTGGAGCCACATTCGCCCACGCTTGGCCCAAATCCCGTTGATCCGCCCATTTTTTCGGGGACACTCGACCGAATTGTTTATTGGGTGCATGGACTCGGTGGTGGCCCATCTGCTTGGGCAAAACCTGCCGATGTCACCGCAGCAGGCGGTACGGTGGGGTACCCCGCCCGGAAAGTGCGTTCTTTTCGCCCATCCTATTCCGAAGGGAGCACGGTGGCGGCTGGTGGAGCCACTTTATTGATGGCCATTGGTGGTATAAATGGACCGCTTCAAGAAAGTGAAACGGTGCAGGCAGCCAGTCAAAGTTTCATCATCGCCCACAGCCAGGGTGGTCTGGTGTCGCGGTCTGCGGGCGATCTAAACTTGGGCAATCCGACGTTGTTTGGTGGCATTGTGACTTTTGGCACGCCGCACGCCGGGGCATTGATAAGCAATAACTTGGCAGCGGCGACCACTTACTTCAATGGTTTTTGTCTGGATATTTTGGCGGGTCCAACCGGTGGTTTTTTATTGCCAACCAACGATTTAGGTGCCACAGCTGATTTTATTTGCAACTTGGTCAGTGGAACATTTATGGGCAGTTTTGGGATGCCTATTTTAATGGACTACCCCGTTGGTGGTGCAGGTGTCACGGGTTTGGGCGAGGGAAATGTGGAACACAAAGTGGTTTTTGCGGGCGTCGAAAACGAAGAAGTGGTGTGGCGGGAGTTGTGGCATATTATAAACAAGTCCGCAGATTACCCGGTTTTCGAAGCGACCGACCAGCAAAAAGGGCAAAACGCAGCGGACAAACTCAAATCATTTTACTGGACAATCGGCAATTTTTATTATCCTTGGAATAAAAAGATAGCCAATAATTGGTACAAAGGCCACTATGCTTGGGCAAATGGCAATATCAATTGGAAAACCCTGATCGGTGGGTTGGCCTTCGTCCCCGGAACCATCCCGGCCTGTTCATGTACCACATATAATGCAAATGGCGTGGCGCAGGGGCCCGCTTATGTCAACCCGGGGCCGTGCAGCAATACTTGGTCGCCGGGCCCGCAGCCCGGCTGGTACCAAATCTGCACCGCCACGACGATGGTTTCGATTGATGCCATTTCCACCCCGAATGATGGCGTGGTGCCGGAGCCTTCGCAGATTGCGTACCCGGGTAGGATAATTGGGTTTCCTATGGTTGGCTCAAATCATCAATCGGAGCGGAACGATCAGAATACGAAGGCGAGTTTGCTGAGTATTTTTAGAGGAAGTGATGATTTCTGGTTTTACACTGAAGAAAGATAATTCTTAAAACCGGATGGGCAGGCAACCAATTTGACTGCCCATCCTTAAAAAATAAAAATAATGAGGCACATATTCTTCTTATCACTTTTGTCCATATTTGTTGGTTCTTGCCGAAAAGAAACCATCCCAACCATTTCGACTGGGCCCGTCAACTTCGAGTTGGTCTGGAAGGAACGGTTTAGTAAAAACAAAGTAAGGCTTTTTTCTATTGACCCTGTACTCACTCCAAACAATGGCATTGCTTTTTTAAAAATGTTTGATGGACCGGAAGACATAATCACCTGTCGAGATAGGACAACCGGCCAAAAAAAATGGAGTTGGCAAGACCCAATTGATATTTATGACGGAGAGAAGGTTTCCGAAATGTTTGTTTATGAAAACAAACTGGGTATTGGTTCCTCGCATGAAATGAACGTGGTGGATATTAATTCTGGGCAAACCATCTGGAAAACTGATGTCCAGACCGAAGGGTTTAGTGGGATGCCACGTTCTGCCTTGATTAACAACCAAATTTACCACACTCGAACCATTAATCCCCCTAATGGAGATTTTGCAGAATTATTTCGAACAAACATCAATCAAGGCAATTGGGAAAGCCTTTTTACGGTCAACAAAAGCGAAAATAATGATTTTGCATCCTCCTTTGAATCTTATGCCATCTGGAAAAACCCTCAAACGGGCGACAGCATTTTGCTTTTTCAAAACAGGCAGACCCAGTTTTTTGCACATGGCAAAAGTAAAGTTGATCTATTTGGCCTCAATCTCCGCACCCGTCAAGTGGAATGGAAAATTGACAGCATTGACTACGAGGGCAATTCTTCTGTCTCTCCAATTTTGGTGCTGGGCGACAAAGCCTATTTTATGGGGATGATAAACTTGTTTTGTATTGACCCGGCAGTCGGGAAAGTAGTCTGGAAAAAGCACTTCAATCAGGGAGACACCATCGGGTATTCGGAAACTTTTTTGCATTCCAAACTCGTAGCAGTAAACAATATGCTGATTGTCAAGCCTGCTCTTCGTAAAATGTACGCTTTCGACCTCCAAACAGGCGCAGAAATTTGGCGTTCCGATGATGGGTGCAAAGGTTCAAGCGATACACAAGTCTATAAAGATTGGATTTTTATCCCCTCGCAAGGCGAGGGCGACGTGTGGGTGCATCGAATCAGCGACGGCAAACTGGTCACCCGCCTCCGCTCGCCGCACCACAACAGCACCGAATTTCCGAATGCGTACATCGCCACACCCATCGCCATCGACCAAGCGACTGGGTATTTGTACTGCACGGATGGGTACTTTATCATGTGTTTTAAGATAAAAACGGAGTGAAAAGGCCATTGAAACAAAAAAAAAGCCGCTGCAACTTTTGAAAAGTGTGGCGGCTTTTTTTTATCCAATAATTCACAAAGAATTTCACAAAATCGGCCTCAAAAACCCCCACACATTTTCCGCCACCATTTTATTCCCCTCGGCAGTCGGATGGATGCCATCGGCTTGATTCAATTTCGCGTCGCCGCCCACGCCTTCCAACAAAAACGGCAACAAAACCACCTTTTTGCTTTTCGCAATCGCCGGGTAAATCGCCTGAAATTCGGAGGCATATTTTTCGCCCATGTTTGGCGGGGCTTGCATTCCGGCGAGCAAAATTTTACAATTTGGATGTTTCGAGCGGACGAGGTCGATGATGCCTTCCAAATTTTTCTTCGATTCGCTGACCGGCAGGCCGCGCAGCGCATCGTTTCCACCCAATTCGAGGACAAAAACATCCATCGGCTGCTGCAAAATCCACTCGACCCGTTTCAAACCCCCAGCCGTCGTCTCGCCGCTCAAACCTGCATTTACGCAAGTGTAATTCAGCCCGGCGGTTTTGATTTTTTCCTGAATCAGCGCGGGAAAACCTTGTTCGACTTCCAAACCGTAGGCCGCCGTCAAACTATTTCCAAAAAAGACAATCGTTTTTGTAGATTTTTCGGCGGGAGCGGGAGCAGTTTTTGTATTTTCGGCCTGCTTTTGGACAGGTGGAATTTTCACCGAACTTTCATTTTGACAATTTGAAAAAATGAAAAGGCTCAAAAAAGAGAAAAAGAGAAAACGCATACAATTTGAAAAATTATGAATAAAAAAATGATCATCGTGGAAGACAGCCTTGCCGACGTGATGTTGGTCCGATTGGCCATCGAAGAAACGGGGCTGCCCATTGAAATCACACATTTTTCCGACGGCGAACAGATGATCCGCAAAATCCGGGAAACCCAGTACCCCGAATACCAATTCATTTTGCTCGATTTGAACATCCCAAAAGCCAACGGCATCGATATTTTGCAACAAAAAAACCAGTCCGAAGGTTGGCGACACCTGCCCGTCATTTTATATTCGTCCTCGTCCCGGCAGGAAGATGTGCGCACCGCTTTTGCCAACGGCGCGAACGCCTACCTCGTCAAACCCGTTGATTTTGAACAGTTTAACCGAAAAATAAAGCACCTCGCGATTTTTTGGGGAGAGATGAATTTGTCGCCGGTTACTGGTTATTAGTTATTGGTTATTCGGGAATTGGTTATTGGGAAATTAGGAAAATTGGTTACTGGACGTTCCCAATAACCAATTTCCCAATAACCAATAACCAATAACTAATAACCAGTCCCCAATCGCTGCGCATCCACCGAAAGCACATATTTCGACGCAGGCCGTTTTTGCAAATCCATCGAAGCGAGAATCGGTTTTGCCCAGGCCGGGCAGTAATTATTAAATTTTACTTCCAAAATAAACTCCCCGTCGAGCGGCCACGCCAAATTTCTTTCCACAAAAAGTTCGTCCAATTTTGGTCGCGGGACGCAGCGCAAGTTTTTATCCAAAGTAATCCGCAGGTCATTTTCAGGGTCGAGGTTGCGGGTGACGTAGGCCTCGCGTTCGTAAATTACGTTGACAATCGGGCGCAGATTTTTCGAATGGATTTGATAAAAAAAACGCCGCACGTCGTCCGCGCGTTTTGTTTCGGGCAAAAATTGGTCAACCGATGCTCCCGCAAAAATTTTTTTCACCGAGCCGTAAGACAAAGTCGCCCGATTTTTAATAATCGGCCCTTCGTATTTTTTTTTGAGTTCCAAAAAAACAGCCGAATCGTCATTCCCAACATTGTAACCGCGCATCCTGACTTTCATCCGGTGGGCGAGGTGGTCAACTTTGGTTTGGTACATTTCCAAATCCGAAGTTTCAAAATAAATACTCCGAACGGTGTACGAACTGCCCGGTCGCCCGGCGGAGAATTTGTCGGGCTGCAAAAATGGGCGCAGCATCGACTGCAATTCTGGCAGCCGAAAATTGGGGACATAATATTTGAACTCGAACCTCACTTTGTATTGAAATGTAAAATGCGTTTTAAATACTCCCTCGGATTGAGGCTGTCGCAGGCAACTGTACACTCGGCGGCGAGGCCAGACGTGAGCCGTTCGCCCATTTTTTCGGGGTAAATCGTTGCTTTGACGAAACCCACGTTTTTGCCGCCCACGATTTGGGTTTGGTGTTCTTTTCTCAAAAATTTGGCGTGAAAAACTTTGCCGGTCGCTTGGTCGCGCACCGTGATTTTGGCGTTTTCAGAAATAAAAATCAACTGCTCGGCACGCACCGGGATGCTCAAAACGTACTCCGAAATTTTTTGCAAATTCAAAATCTGTCCCGCCTCCCGAATCGGCGAAACCACCCCGTCGAATGGCGAAAGAATAAAATACTTCGCCGCCCGCGACCGCAAAAAACTGAGCCGCGCCCGGAGCGTTGAAATTTGGGTTTTATTGACCGAAGCCGTTTCGGTTTTCACACCAGTCTGCGCCACTTCGAGGGATTTTTCAGCCGTTTTGACATCAATTTTTGCCAAATCCAGCACGTTTTTCGAGCGGGTCAAGTCCAATTTTGCCACCGCGCCTTCCTTTTCCAGTTTTTCGGTGATGTCAAATTCCTTTTGGCGAAGCGTCAAAGCCTCTTTTGCAAATACCAATTTCGACTCGGCTTCTTCCACGATCGGCGGTTTTTCACCAGAAATCAAAGCGGTTTGAGTGCTTTCGGCAATCTGCAATTGGCTTTCCAAATCCAGTATTTGTTGTTGAATATCAACGGAATACATCCGAATCACCGTGTCGCCGCAGACCACGAGGCCAAAAGTATCGGGTCGCACGGTCACTTCCATGCCCGCCAAATCGCCGCGTTCAAATTGCCACGATGCCAACCGCTCGACCATGCCCGTTTTGAAATTTTGGTGCACCGCCGACAGGCTGTTCGCCCCGTCCTGCACCAGCCGCCATTCCTCGCTCGGTTCGACGTTGCCGATGCTCACCAAACTGTACGGCAAACGCACCGGGGCAAACAAAGCACCGACCATCAAAGCCAAAAAAATGAAAAAAACGAGTCCACGATACATCGCAAATGGTTTGGAAAAAAGTCGCGGGCGAGGTTGTGCGCCCAGTCTTTGGAAAAAAATTTTCTAAATTCAATAGGTTTCGGGCGGCAAATGTATCACCTCAAATTACCTTCCGGCCACATCAATTGGAAATGCGCTTCGCTATTTTTGACAAATGTCAGCTTGGAGTGCGGAATTTATTCCGCACCTTAATTTTTTGAAAATGCGGAATAAATTCCCCACTCCATTCAAATGAAAGATAATTTCTCCACCCAATCAAAAAACTACGCCACGTTTCGCCCGGTTTACCCCGACGAATTGTACCAGTTTGTTTTTCAAAACACCCAAAATTTCGGCACAGCCTGGGACGTCGGGACTGGAAATGGGCAGGTCGCGACGCGCCTCGCCGAGCGATTTGGACACGTCCACGCCACCGATATTTCCGCGCAACAATTGGAAAAATCCGCCGCCGCGCCGAACATCCGGTACGCCCTTGAACCAGCCGAAAATTGCTCCCTGCCCGACCATTCCGCCGACCTCGTGACCGTCGGGCAGGCGATTCACTGGTTCAATTTCGAAAAATTTTTTCCTGAAATTCAGCGCGTTTTGCGCCCCGGCGGCACGTTCACGGCTTTTGCCTACGATTTGCTGCGGGTGGATGAAAAAACCGATGCGCTGCTCGACGAATTTTATGAAAAAACAATCGGCAGTTTTTGGGATGCCGAGCGCGGCCACATCGACAATCGCTACAAAAACATCCCGTTTCCTTTTGAAAAAATGGTTCATTTTCCTGATTTTCAGATGAATTTTGAGTGGTCGCGGGCGCATTTTGAGGGTTATCTGGGTTCGTGGTCGGCGGTGGCACATTTCAAAAAGGAGAAAAATTTTGACCCGGTGGCGGTTTTTATGGAAGAGGTTTCGAAAGTTTGGGAGAAAAACGAGTTGAAAAAAATCCGTTTCCCGGTTTTTGGAAGGCTGTTTTGGGTTTGAATAGTTGCACGTTTTCACATTTTCAAAAATCTTTTTCTTGAAAAAAAACATACTCACCCGCACCGTTTGGGTTTTGGCCTTGGTCAGTCTGTTCGCCGATTTTGCGAGCGAAATGCTTTACCCCATCATGCCCGTTTATTTGAAAAGCATCGGTTTTTCGATGGTTTTGATTGGCGTTTTGGAAGGTTTGGCGGAGGCCGTCGCCGGGCTGGGCAAGGGTTATTTTGGAAAAATGTCCGACCATTTTGGGGTGCGCGTGCCGTTTGTTCGGTGGGGGTATTTGGCTTCGGCGGTGGCAAAACCGCTGCTCGCGGCAAGCACTTCCGTGTTTTGGGTTTTTGGCGTCCGCACGCTCGACCGCATCGGAAAAGGGCTGCGGACGGGCGCGCGCGATGCCATGCTTTCCGCTGAATCTGCGCCGGAAACGAAAGCGCAAATCTTTGGTTTTCACCGCAGCATGGATACTTTCGGGGCAGTTTTGGGGCCGTCGGTCGCGCTGGTTTACCTTTATTTTTATCCTGAAAATTACAAAACACTGTTTCTGCTGGCGTTTTTGCCGGGCGTTTTTTACATTTTTTTGACCTTTATTTTAAAGGAAAACGCCACGAAACCTGCCGGGAAAAAACCACGACCTGCACTTTTTTCATTTCTAAATTATTGGAAAGACAGCCCGGCAGCGTATCGAAAATTGTGCATCGGCCTGCTGGCATTTACCTTTTTCAACAGCAGCGATGTTTTTTTGCTTTTGAAAATGAAAACCGCCGGGCAGAGCGATTCGATGGTGATTGGGGCGTACATTTTTTACAATCTGGTGTTTGCGCTTTCCGCTTACCCCATCGGCATCGCGGCGGACAAATTGGGCATCAAAAAAGTCTATCTGCTGGGTTTGCTGCTGTTTTCGATGACCTATTTTTTGTTTGCTTTTACCGAAAACCGGGCTGTTTTTTTCGCCGCTTTTGTTTTTTACGGCTGGTACGCAGCCTGCACCGAGGGCATCGCAAAGGCTTGGATTTCAAATATTTGCAAAAAAGAAGACACCGCTACGGCCATCGGGACTTTCACCGGGCTGCAAAGTTTGGCGGCACTTTTGGCGAGTGTTTTTGCGGGGATGGTTTGGCAGTTTTTTGGGGCGGGAGTGCCGTTTGTTTTGTCGGGAATCGGGGCGATTTTGGTAGCGATCTATTTGAAAAAACTCACCTGATTTTTTCCAAAAGACGTTTTGCCGCTTCAAAATGCTCGTCGCCCGGCTGAAATTTTTCGAGCGATTCGCGGCAGCGCGACGCATCATTTTCTTTCAAAAAACTCAAAGCCAAATACCAGCGACCGTCTATTTTGAGGGCAGATTGTCCGTCGGCGATGGTTTGAAAAATGGGACGCGCCTCAGCTGTCCGGTCAAGTTCGAGCAGGCAAATGGCTCGGTAAAGTTGCAAAGTGAGGTCATCCGGCTGATTTTTTGAAAGGATTTCGAGATTTTGGAGGGCGGCTGCGTAGTTTTTTTCATTAAAATCAGTCTCGGCGTCGGCAGTAATTTTTGCGGCGTCGGTGCTGCGGACGTTGATTTGCAACGGCGCGTGCTTCGCAAATTCCCGATAAATTGAAGTTTTCGGCCTCGTGCCAAACCAAACTGCGACCAACAAAACGGCCACTGCCGCCGCTGCCGCAAGCCATCGCCAGCGTGAATTTCCCATCGGAATGACTTTGGGTTCCGGGCGTTTTGCTTCCTTATTTTCGGATATAAAAAATTCCTCACCGAGCACGGCAAGTTGATTTTCCAAAGATTTTCGGGCGGGTTGGGCTTTTAAAAAATCTTCCATTTTTTGGCGCAATTCAAACTCTTTCCCAAATTCTGGG
This sequence comes from Saprospirales bacterium, assembly GCA_031398055.1. Classification (GTDB taxonomy): domain Bacteria; phylum Bacteroidota; class Bacteroidia; order Chitinophagales; family Saprospiraceae; genus M3007. The sequence goes on from JANNMS010000234.1 coordinate 9,733, forward strand.
TCAGTTTCGGCACGTCGGAGGACTTCATTTTCACCCATTTCATTCAGCAAACCATTGAAAAAATCGTCAATCAGTTTGTAATTTTCTTCCATAATTCAAATTTAACTATGAACTATGAACTATGAACTATGAACTATGAACTTCTATGTAAAGATTGTTTATAGTTCATAGTTCATAGTTCATAGTTCATAGTTCATAGTTCATAGTTTATAGTTCAAATAAAGCGTTTTCCAGCGTTGGACACAGGCGTTTTTGCGTCGGTACAAAGTATCCACGCTGTTAAATTGGAGTTTTTCGGCGGCATCGCGGGGGCTTATTCCTTCGGCCAAAAGGGAAAGTAGGTTGCGGCAAAGCTCGCTGAGGTGGGCAAAAGTTTTGGACAGGCGTTTTTGATCGTTGGCTTCGCGGAGGCTTTCTTCCGCCAAGATTTCGAGATTTTCAACAGTTTCTGATGCATATCGGTTTTCTTCCGAGTTCCTTACCACGATTTCGCGTTTCTTTTCGCGCAGGCGGTCAATCCATTTTCGAGAATAAAAAAGATAAAGCAGCGCGCCAAGCGGACAGGTGAGCACAAAATCAGGTTGCCGAGACTTTTCAAACATCACGAGCACGGCTTCTTGAAAAATATCGCGGGCGTCGGCAGCCGAGCCGCTGTTATTGAGCACCCAACGGAGTGCCTCGCCGGAAAACCGGCTGTAAATTTCTCGGATGACAATTTGGTTGTTTTGGCGCAGGGCTTCGACGTATTTGTGGTCGGCGTGCATGGCGTCGGTTTTTGAAATAGAATGGTTTGGCAAGTTTTGGGGAGGGATTTCGTGGGGTAAAAATGGCAATGATTTTTGAGGGAATTGGGTTTTTTGCTGGTTTTTGAAAAAATTAATGTGGTTGGGTAAGATTTTTTGTGTGCTTTTCGATTGGTTGGAAATCGCTTCTCGCAAAACCCATGCATTGTCCGACAACCTGCAAAATGTTTGTTGTATAAACTTTGGAGGTGCGGCGGTTTTTTGTGTAGTTTTAGTTTTCAAATCAAAATTGTTAACCAAATAAATTATTTGTTTTATGAAAAATCGTAGGATGTTCTGGCTGTTCCTTTTTGTTGGCGGAATTGCATCGTTTGTCTCGTCGAATTGTCGGGCGCAAGTGAGTTTTACCATCCTCCCAACCGGAAACCCAGGGGAGTATATTTTTAGGTTGTCGGGATTGCCAGCCTTGCCTGCAGACAAACCCCTTGCTTGTTATAAGATATTTTTAAATACCGACGATGGGCATTGGTATTCTTTTTTGGGCAACCGCCAGGCGACCACTATTGAAAAAACACATATTTACGTTGCCTCAGCCAATTATCATCCAAGTTTTGAGTACTGTCCAGTTTATGATGATACCCAAACCGACCCGCCTCCAGTCCCTAAGCCATATAATAATGGTGGCATATTCGATCCATCAACCAATATCTTCACGGGAACAATTGCGCCTCCTGCCTATTTTACGGGGCGAATGGTTGACATTGTTGACGCATGGCGTATCGTACCGGGGCATCTGACAACATTTGCTGTTTCGTACAAAAACCCGGGGGAATGTTTGCCTATTCCCATAACCATCGCAGGGACTTTGGTATTCGAGTATGATGCGTCCGTTTTAGAGGTTGACCCAACAACCAACAATGGACTGGTCACTTTCCAAAATTATCAGGAAGGGGTCGCTACCAAAACAATTATAGGTAATTTAGGTCAAATTTCGATCCCAGTAAACAGTTTGCCCTCTTCTGCACAACGGAGCCTTTTTTTAAGGTTCCGCACCAAGATAATTCCCAATGTACAAGTTGGGCAAACCTTATCACCCGTTCCAAAAGTGACTTTCGTCCCGGACAAAGAAGGTTATGTCTGTCCTAGTATGGCGACTAATTTTACGTTGACGACCATGTCCACCGTGGAACTTGCCCATGACCCGAACCGCAAAACAGTGGCCTATGTTATGGACAATGGGACTCCTAAACTTGAATATACCATTCATTTTCAAAACGATGGGCACAGACCCGTAAATGATGTTTCAATCACGGACGAACTGGACAAACTCTTGCCCTGCATTCCATCCTTGACCACCGGAATGATCGTTTTCCCTGCTTTGACCCATATTCAAAGCAGTTTCCCAATAACTTTGGGTGCCAACCGAACTTTCACCATTAAATTGAAAGACTTGTACATCCGGGGAACCAAAGAACCTAGATATGGCATCGATTTCGGTGAAGATGCCACAAAAGGGTATTTAAAATTTAGAATCCCCCTTTGCAATAGCAACGAATTGCCGCCATGCAGTGCTATTTTGAACCGCGCCAGTATCCGGTTTGATTGTAATCCACCAATTGAAACGGTTTTGGCAAAACTGGATATCAACTGTTTTGGAAATCCAGTCACATTAAATCTGCCTCCACCAGCAGAAGCAGGTTATGGTAGGCAAATTGTCAACCAGATTTGCGCAACTGACAGCCTTGTGATTGACACGCTGCCCACTACCCCGTTTATCCCCGCCAATGTCAATATTACCGGTTACACTGATTATAAATGGTATCCAGAAACCGGACTGAATCTAAGCGACCCGCAGCAACCAATCTTGACCGATTTGAAAAACAATACCTACACACTTATTGCGTCAAAGGGTTGTGAGCGGCTTATTTTAACAAGGATCGTCCGTGTGCCATGTACGTTAGTTTTGGGTCAACCAACAATCAGTGGCTATCCAAACGGCCCGTTTACGGTAACATGCAGTATTCCTACTGACTATCCGCGTCCAGTGGAGTGGCAGAAATGCCCGCCACCGCCCAACGGCACGTCGTTTTCCTACAATGGAGTTGCATGCGGGACTTATTATTTTTCGGTTTACGACCCGGTCACTGGCTGCTCCGACGAAAAATGGGTCACTACCATGACCGTCAGCGATGACCCATCCGATTGTCAAGCAGATTTAGTGATTCAGGGTGGAACAGGCGCATATTCTTACTTATGGTCGTACACCCAAGGTGGGCAATTGCATTATTCTACGCAAGGCCCCAATTTTAATTTGCAGGGAAAAGATAATGCAACTGTAACAGTTACGGATGGTGGTGGCAATTCAGTTGTATTCCAACCCGGCAAAGAATGCAGGATATCGCGCCCTTGGCCTTTCAATAATGTTTGGGGATTGCTAGGAGTTTTGGGTGCCGCAATTGCAATTTTCATTTCCATTTACATTGGAAAACGGAGAAGGCCTTAATATTGTCTCGACGCGAAAAACAAGCGTCTTTGGACAATGAAATCGTTTATTCAATCAATCTCAATCATTTTCCTACTTGTCTTGTGTTGGTATTTGTCGGCACAAAATACAGGAAAACAAACCGCCGATGTAAAAGGCTTGCTCGCACAAAAGCAATTCGATAAGGAATTGCCTATGTTGCGAGCAAGTTTAATGGAAAACGAAAGTAAAAATGATTGGGCAGCGTTCGCCGTAACTGCTATTTCTATTGCTTCTGCATTTAATGGACAATCCCGCTTCGATACTTGCGTCATTTTCTTGGAAGATGTGCTCCAAAAGTTGGAAGCCGTGAATTTTAGAAATACCAAAGTAGGTTCTCTATACAGTTACTTGGCAATCAATCATATCCGCATGGACAATTATCAAAATGGGCTGGAGGCCTATGAAGCCGCCATCCGTATTTTTGAAAAAACAAATCCTTTCGGCGTAAACATCACTTATTGTTATAAAAACATCGCCCAGATTTTTATCCGTAGGATGCAATACAATACAGCCAACGATTACCTACGTGCTGCCCTGCGTTCAGATACTTCAGGATTGTACAGGCAAATTAATTATTTCAATATCTCAACCAATTACTTCTGGCAAGATAGCATCACTGCTGCTTATGAAAATTATGAAAAAGCTCATGCCGAAAGCCATGGCGATCTTTTGATGGACGCTTTGACTGCTGCCTGCGGCGCAGAAATACTTTTGAAAAAACAGCAAACCAGTCAAGCCCGCAAACTCTTGCTTCAGGCATTACCATTTTTTATACAAAATAAATGGCCGAGTGACCTCCTCCGCTGCCACACCTCCCTCGCCGAAATCGCCCACAAAACCAACCGCCCCGCCGAGGCCGAACAGCACTACCGCACCGCAGAAACCATCGGCACCGCCAATTTCAAAAACCGGAAATCCCGCGAAATGGCCAAACTCTACACCGAGTGGGGCGATTTCTGCCGAAACACGAACCAGCCCGACCGCGCCCTCGATTTTTACCAAAACGCAATTATTCAGGCGTTCCCAAAATTTGAAAACCCGAATCCCACCGAAAATCCATCCCCAGCCGATGCCCCCATCGAACTTTATGCTTTGACCGCCCCGGCGCGAAAAGCCGATTTGTTGCTCGAATCGCTCCGATCGAAACACCATTTTTCAAATATGCACTTCCAAATTTCTGCTTTCGAAAGGCCGGATTTTGAAAAACGCTACCGCCAAAATGCCGCTCAATGTTTCGACCTCGCTTTCGCCGCCGCCGAGCAACTTCGACAAACCTACGGCACCGACGAAGCCAAAATCTACCTCGCCAAAACCAACCAAAACCTTGCCCGCGACGCAGCACTCAACCTCCTCGAACTCTCCAAAAACGACGCGCAAAACCCGTTTTCAAAAAATGAAAACTCGAAATACCTCCACCAATTATTTACGTTTTTGGAAAAAAACCGCGCCGCCGCACTCCGCGATGCCCTCCGCCAGCAACGTGCTCAAACACTCGTCGGCGTGCCCGATTCGCTGCTGGATTTAGAAAAATCATTGCGTTTGGATGGCGTGGATTTAACCAATTCGCGGGCTGCCGAGACCGATTCCGCAAAAATTGTACGCCTCGACGACTTGATTTTTAAAAATAAACGTCGCCTCGAAAACTTGCTTTCCGACCTCGCTGCACGTTTTCCCGATTTTGAAAAATACAACTCGGCGGGTGCCGTGACCGATGCCGCGACCCTCCAAATTTCGCTGCCCGATTCCGCCGCCGTGCTTTCGTGGTTCGATGCCACCGACCGGTATATTTGTCTGGTTTTGAAAAAAAGCGGCCTCACCGCTTTCGAAATCCAGGTGGAGGTGGCTTTGCAAAATCGCCTTTCGGCATTCGTCCGTTTGCTTGCCGACAAGGTTGCGCAGGAAAACGACCCGGCGCATTTTTTCGAGGAGGCGCATTTTTTTTATAAAAAACTGCTGCCCGGCGACGTGGTTTCTGGCATTTCAAATTTGACAATCATCCCCGACGGCTTGCTTTGTTACCTGCCGTTCGAGGCACTTTTGACTGAAAAACATGCCGGAAAATTTGCTGCCGCGCCTTATTTATTGAAAAAAACAGCCGTTCGGTACAATTGGGCTGCCGATTTGCCACAAACCCAAAACTCGACAGCGGCGGCAAAAAACGGTATTTTACAACTTGCCCCATTTGCTTTTTCCGGTCGCGGCAATTTGCCCAAACTTGCCGCCGCCACCGAAGACATTGACGAAAAACTCTCGCCCCACCGCATTTCCGGCGACGCCGCGACGGTCGCCAGTTTTGACAAAAACGCCGCCGATTTTCAAGTTTTGCACCTTTCGACGCACGCCCAGGGCGGACGAAAACCGAACATCGAATTTGCCGACCGCGCCCTGACTTTGCCCGAAATTTATGCCCGGCGTTTTCGGGCGGATTTGGTTTCGTTGTCAGCTTGCGAGACCAATCTGGGTGAACTTGCAACCGGCGAAGGTGCTTTGAGTTTGAGCCGGGCGTTTGCCTACGCCGGTGCGAAAAGTTTGCTGGCCGGACATTGGAAGGTCAGCGACCGAGCGACGGCCACCATTTTTTCGCAGTTTTATAAAAATTTGAAAATGGGTTTGACCAAATCGGAGTCGCTCCGCCGAGCCAAATTGTCGCTGCTCGCTGCCGAAAATTCCGATGCCTCGAAATCGCCGTTTTTTTGGGCCGCCATCACTTTGACCGGGGCGGACGGGGTCGTGGATTTGAAAAATCATGGTTTTGAAATCTGGAAATGGGCAGTTTTGGGTGCGATTTTGGTCGGGCTGGGTTTGTTTTTTTGGAGAAAAAAACTGGGGGGATTGGAACGCGGATGACACGGATTGGAACGGATTTTCGCGGATTTTTT
>JANNMS010000235.1:0-7548 GCA_031398055.1 Saprospirales bacterium
ACGAGAAATCCCGAAGGGATTTTATGTAAAAACTCGCGCCTGAAAACATAAAATCCCTTCGGGATTTGAGGAAAATGCCCTTGCTCTGAGCTATAAACATAGATTCCCTTCGGGAATGGATTTTAATGCGTTTGACCTGCTCGCCCATCATCAATTTGGCCATCATCGGGAGGCTGGATATTTTGCCCACGCTGTTTGGAAAAGTCATCATTCCACAAAAAGTTTTTGAAGAAATTACGGTTCAAGGTGCAGACATGCCGGGAGCCGACGAGGTTCGGGCGGCAACTTGGGTGGAGGTTCGAAAATGCACGAATACCTCACTGATTCAGGCACTCCAATTGCAAGTTGACCCCGGAGAAGCCGAGGCCATTGCACTGGCTTTGGAAATAAAATCACAACTTTTGTTGATGGATGAAAGAATGGGCAGGCAGTTGGCCAAAGATTTTCAAGTGCCAATCATGGGTTTGTTGGGCGTTTTGAAAATTGCAAAAGAGAAAGGCTTGGTTCCGAAAATCAAACCGCTGCTCGACCAACTTGTCCATGTTGCGGGGTTTAGGATTGCAAAAGAACTTTATCGGGAAATTTTGAAAACAGAAGGAGAACCGTGATTTTTGGCTGGATTTCCAGAAGCCAAATTCGAAAACCCTATTTCATTTTGAAAAAACGCCGCCCAGGAAGGAATTTTCCCGGGCGGCGTTTTCATTTCCAAATAATACCACCATTTCACCTAATTGTATCACCCCCGCCCGCCGCGCCCGGCTAATTTTGAGAACCTCAAAAACCGGCAGGCACAACCAATCTTTTTTCCAATAAAAATCACTTTTCGGATATGAAACAGATAGTACAACCTATCCTCTTCGTGGCCTTTTGGATGCTCGCAGCCACTGGCTTGCAGGCGCAAATCCCGGCGGCGTTCTACCCGTTTTCGGGCAACACCAAGGACATTTCTTCCCACGCCAACCACGGTTCGGCGAACGGCGCGAGCCTCACCCAAGACCGTTTCGGTTGGGCAAACAATGCAATTTCGTTCGACGGCGTGCAGGGCGGCGTGTCCGCACCGAACGCTGCATACCTCAACTCGGCTTCGACCACCATCAGTTTTTGGATAAAACCAACGGCTTTTCCGGCGCAGGGCGAGGCGTATATTTTTTCAAACGGCGGCTGGCAAGAGCGTTTGAAAATGTCTTTGCCAGCGCACGGCAAGGTCGTTTTCACGACCCACGCGGGCGGCGCGTGCTGCTCGGACATGGATTCGGGCACGCCGCTCGAACTCGGTAAGTGGTCGCACGTCGTCGCGGTGCACGACGGCGCGAAAGACATCATATATATTAACGGTGTAAAAGCGAATGAAAAAGCCGTCACCGGCGCGCTCGACGCGACCACTAAACCGCTCGGCATCGGCTACGACCCGATCGACAACGCCAATTATTTCAACGGCGCGATGGACGAGGTCATGGTTTTTGACGTGGCTTTGACCGCCGTGCAAATCGCCGCGCTGTACACTTTGCAAAACACCGCGCCCACCGTGGCCACCGGGAAAATCGCTTCCTACTCTTTTTCGGGAAATGGAAAAGATGATTCGGCTTTCGCAAATCATGCGGACATCCAAACCGCGACGCTTGTCACCGACCGTTTTGGCTACGGAAACAGCGCGATTTCGACCGATGGAAAAACATCGGCGGTGACCGCCGCGAATTCTGGGCAACAGAATTCGGCCACGACCACGATCAGTTTTTGGGTAAAACCCAATGAATTTCCCGGCAGCGGCGAAGTTTTCATTTTGTCGAACGGCGGCTGGCAGGAACGTTGGAAAATCTCGATGCCCGCGCACGGCAAACCCGTTTTCACGACCCACAACGCGGGCGCGTGCTGTTCGGACATGGATTCTGGAACGCCTTTGACCATCGGAAAATGGACGCACGTCGTCATGGTGCACGACGGCGCGAAGGACATTATTTATTTCGACGGCGTGAAAGTCAACGAAAAAGCGGTCACCGGAGCACTCGACCCGACAACCAAACCGCTCGGCATCGGCTGGGACCCAATCGACAAGGGCAGTTTTTTCAACGGAAGTTTGGACGAAATTCAAATTTACAACACCGCACTTTCGGCGGCTGAAATTTCAAATTTGTACACCGCGCAATCCACCGCGCCCGCGATTGCGAACAACTTGGTGGCCATGTACAATTTGAACGGCGACGGCGACGACGACTCGCAATTTCACAACGATGCCGATTTGGACGCGGCTGCCGTTCCGGTTACCAACCGCCACGGCTGGGCTGGAAATGCGATTTCTGGAAATGCGACTGCCGACAATTCGCCTGCTTTGAATTCTGATTTTACCTCGATTTTGTTTTGGGTAAAACCAAATTCACTGCCCGGCAGCGGCGAAGTTTTCCTTTTTTCGAATGGCGGCTGGCAGGAACGTTTGAAAATTTCACTGCCCGCGCATGGCAAAACCGTTTTCACGACCCACGCGGGCGGCGCGTGCTGCTCCGACATGGACAGCGGAACGCCGTTGACCGTCGGAACTTGGACGGCGGTGGCGATGGTGCACGACGGCACGAAGGATATTATTTATTTCAACGGCGTGCAAGTCGCTGAAAAAAACGTGGCAGGGACATTGGATAAAACAAAACACCCGCTCGGCATCGGTTGGGACCCGATTGACAAGGGCAGCAAATTCGACGGCGCGATGGACGATATTTTGGTTTTCAACAGGGCTTTGTCGGCCTTTGAAATCGCTGCAATTTTTGCCGCGCAAAACCAAACTCCGGTGGTCGGCGGAAACCTCGTGGCCGATTACAAATTCAGCGGCGACGGCTCGGACGCGACGGCGTACAACAACGACGCGTCTGGAGTCGTGCTCGGAAAAGACCGTTTTGGTAAATCCAACAAAGCCGCTGCGTTCAACGGAACTTCTACCGAAGTGACCGCCGCGAACTCAAAACAACTCAATTCGCCCATGGCGACCGTCAGTTTTTGGGTAAAAGTCAATGCTTTGCCAGCAAATGGCGAGTCGTTTTTGCTCTCGTTCGGCGGCTGGCAGGAACGTTGGAAAATCTCGTTGCCGCAGCACGGCAAAGTTGTTTGGACAACGAACCACGACAACGGCATTTCAGATATGGATGCTGGAACTGGCAACGAATTGCCGGTCGGAACGTGGAAACACGTGGTCATGACGCACGACGGCGCGTTCGACAAAATTTACATGAACGGCGCAAAAGTTGCCGAAAAAGCAGTCGTCGGTTTTTTGAAAAACACGACCAAACCGTTTGGCATGGGCTACAACCCAATCGACGGCGGCAACTGGTTCGACGGCTCGCTCGACGAAGTTCAAATTTATAATTTGGCTTTGACGGATGCCGAAATTTTGGCTTTGTACAATTTGCAAAACACCCCGCCCGCCGCGACCGACACCGAAGCACCGGGCGCACCGCTCAATTTGACGGCGGCAGTGCTTTTCACGGATGTCCAACTTTCGTGGTTTCCGGCCACGGACAATGTTGGAGTCGTGGCTTACAATGTTTACCAAGATGGAAAATTGGTGGTGACCGTGCCCGCGACGAGCCATTTTATCGGTGGTTTGACGCCGCTGACTGACTACGTTTTTGGCGTTTCGGCGGTCGATGACGCTGGAAATGAATCGTCTATCACGACTTTGAAAGTGAAATCCGGCGAGGATGCCACGCCCGACACGACCCCGCCGACGGCTCCTTCCAATTTGAAAGGCACGGCGGCCTCGAATTCCGTCCTCTTTTCGTGGGATGCTTCGACCGACGACCGCGAGGTAATTGGGTACGTGATTTTGGTGGACGGCGTATTTTTTGACTCGGTTTCGGCCACGACGCTTTCCATTTTTATCGGCGGTTTGGCGACCGAAACGGCCTACACTTTTGAAGTTTATGCTTTTGACAAGGCTGGAAATAATTCGGCACATGCTGAAATCACGCTTTCGACGACCAAAGCAATCGACACCGGCGAGCCGGGTTTGGTGGCGCATTATCCGTTCGACGGCAACGCCAACGATGCCACACCATACAATAATCACGGTGCGATTGGTGGAAACCCGGTTTTTGAAGTGCCAAACCACCCGAACGGCGGCGGCCAAAACATCAAATTTGACGGCGTGGGCGACTCGGTTTTGGTGCCGAACGCGGTGCAAATGATTTCAGATTACACCACCGTTTCGTTCTGGATCCGGGTGGACGGGACAAATATCGCCGATGCCGAAGCCTATATTTTGGATTTCGGCCACTGGTCGGAACGTTGGAAAATTTCGCTGCCGCAACATTTGAAAATCGTCTGGACGACGAACTCGAACAACGCGCAGTTCCCGAATTTCATCTCCGACATGGACTCCGGCGACGGCAACGAAATGGTGAAAACGTTTTGGTGGTACGTCACGATGGTGCACGACGGCACGTCGGACATTGTTTATGTCAACGGCCAACAGACCAAAATCAAACCGACGCTCGGAAAATTGAACACGACCGCCCGACCGCTCGGCATCGGCAACAACCCAATCGAAGGTGGCCAATATTTCATCGGTGCTTTGGACAATTTGAAAATTTACAACAAAGTACTCACGGCTGGCGAAATCGACAAATTGTACCAAACCGGCACGACCGGCACGGACGATGTTTTTGGAAATGCTTTGCGCGGCGTGATTTTGAACATTTCACCAAATCCGACGACCGATTTGTTGACGGTCGAGCATGCTTTGCCAGCCGGTCAATCTTTGGTGTTGCGCGTTTTTGATTTGCAGGGACGGCAAATTGACCAACTCAATTTTGATAAAAACGAAGTGCCTGCCGGACGTTTGTCTTTGAAAACGGGCAGTTATTCGCCGGGGACTTATTTGCTCAATTTTGTTTTGGGCGGGAAAAACCTCGGGGCAGTTCCGTTTGAAAAACACTAATTTTTAACTATGAACTATGAACGATAAACTATGAACGGCGATGTAAAAAGTTTATCGTTCATGGTTTATCGTTCATCGTTCATCGTTTATCGTTCAAAAATCATGGCAAACCGCTTTCCGCAAAACCCCATTATTTCCACAAAAGACATTTTGCCCAGCCAACCGGGTTTCGTGATTGAATCCGTTTTGAACCCCGGTGTTTTTCAATTTGAGGGAAAAACCTGGCTTTTGCTGCGCGTCGCCGAGCGTCCAATTCAAAAAGAAGGGATGGTTTCTTTCCCGATTTTGCTGGCCGACGGGCGTTTGGAAATCCTCGAATTTGAAAAATCGGACCCGAACCTGCGCCTCGACGATGCCCGGATGGTTGGTTATAAAAACAAAACTTATCTCTCCACGATTTCGCATTTGCGTTTGGTCTGCTCGGACGACGGCATCAATTTTTACGAACCTTCTGATTTTCCGACCAAAATTTTTGGCCAACCGCCGCTCGAAAACTTCGGAATCGAAGATTGCCGGGTGAGTTTGATGGACGGTGTTTTTCATTTGACGTTCACCCAAGTCTCGGAAAATGGGGTGGGCGTGGGATTGATGCGCACCCGCGACTGGCGAAATTTCAGCCGCGACGGGATGATAATTCCCCCGCACAACAAGGATTGCGCGCTTTTTGAGGAAAAAATTGGTGGCAAATATTTCTGTTTTCACCGCCCATCGGGCATCGAACTCGGCGGGAATTTCATTTGGTTGGCCTCGTCGCCCGACCTTTTGCACTGGGGAAATCACCAATGTATTTTGCGGACACGCGAAGGCTTTTGGGATTCCGCGCGCGTCGGGGCGGGTGCTGCACCGATAAAAACGGAGGCTGGTTGGCTGGAAATTTATCACGGTGCGGATGCCAAAAACAGGTATTGCCTCGGTGCAATTTTACTCGATTTGGACGACCCGTCGAAGGTTTTGGCGCGTTCCCACGATCCGATTTTCTCGCCCGAGGCAGATTATGAACTGACTGGTTTTTTTGGAAATGTGGTTTTCACGAACGGCCACATCGTCCGAGGCGATGAAATAACAATGTATTACGGCGCGTCGGACGAGGTGATTTGCGGGGCGACGCTTTCTGTTTCTGAAATATTAAAACACATAGGTTAGGGCTGGAGGTCGAAATTTATTTCGACAACAACATGGTCGAAATAAATTTCGACCTCCTAAAAAAAAGAAAATCATGTTTCAAAAACTAACGACCGAACTCAACTTCTTCAAAACCCACCCGCTCGGCATGCGGATGCTTTTGCTCACCAATTTGATTTACGGATTGGTCGGGCCCATCATCGAGCTTTTCATCGGCGCGTACATCATGCGCAACTCGTCGGACATCAGTTTGGTGGTCATTTTCCAGTTGGCAGTTTACACCGGCATCCCGCTGACCTTCATGTTGAACGGGTTTTTGCTGAACCGCATCCCGATTGCGTGGCTCTATTCTTTGGGCATGCTTTTGAGCGGCGTTTCGATGTTTTCGATGATGTGGCTTGACAAATTGGACACGTTGGGCGTGTTTTTCGCCGGTCTGATTATGGGTTTGTCCTACGGTTTTTTCTGGGCAAACCGCGATTTTTTGGCCCTGAACACCACGAACGACTCGAACCGAAACTATTACTACGGTATCGAAACCTTTTTTTACACGACCACGGGCATCGTCGTGCCCTTGGCCGCCGGGGCATTTATCGTGGCCGCCGATTTGAACGGCTGGTTCGGCGGCGCGGTCAACGTGGCGTACTACATTTTGACGGCGGCGGTTTTTGCGATGTCCATGTTTGCCTCGGTTTTGGTGCACCGCGGTGGTTTCCAGAACCCGAAACGCGCGCCTTTTCTCTTCCTAAAATTTGACAAACTTTGGAATAAAATGCTCGGCCTCGCTGCGCTGAAAGGTGTCGCGCAAGGCTACATCGTCACCGCACCGACGATGCTGATTTTGACTTTGGTTGGAAAAGAAGGTTCGCTCGGCTTGATTCAGGGCATCGCGGCGGTCGTTTCGGCCATTTTGTTGTACGTTTTGGGGCGCGTGACTTTTCCAAAACATCGGCTGCTGATTTACGGCATCGGTTGCGGACTGTTTGTTTTGGGTGCGCTTTTCAATGCGGTTTTGTTCTCGGCGCCGGGCGTGATTTTGTTTATGATGTGCCTGCTTTTTGCCCGTCCGCTGCTGGATATTGCCTATTTTCCGACCCAATTAAAGGTGATCGACGTGGTTGCCAAAAAAGAAAACCGCAACGAATTTGCCTATATTTTCAACCATGAACTGGGTTTGTACCTCGGTCGGCTGTTCGGTTGCGGGTTGTTTATCGTGCTGGCGAGGTATGTGAGTGAATATGTTGCGCTGCGTTTTGCGCTTTTGGTGATTGCTTCGGTGCATTTTTTGGGGTGGTTTATGATGCGGAAAATTGTGGGGGAGAAGGAAATGAATTTGGCAAAAGTTGAAAACAAATAGGCTGTTTAAAAATAGAAATTCAATTCCCGGCTATGTTTCTGACGTAGTTTTTGTCATTCAGAAGGAACCCGTCCCAATCCAGTTTTGCCGTGGTTTTATATTTTAAAAATTGATTTTCAATCGTTTAGAAAATCAATTTTTAAAATAT
>JANNMS010000253.1:0-11724 GCA_031398055.1 Saprospirales bacterium
AAAAAAATCGTCGTCGTGCCTAATAACTCGACCACACCTCATATTTTTTTGGGTTTTTAAAACATACAAACATAGCATTTTACAAACAGCAAAAATAGTTTTTCTTCAAAAAAACTATGTTTCATCTGTGAAAACTCCTATGATTCTATGTGTTAAAACCCCAAAAACATCTGCGGTTTGGACGAGTTATTCGCCACGACGACGATTTTTTTGCCCCCCGACGAACGCAACAAAGCCAAATCACGCACCTCGTTTTGCGCCCAAAAACCTGAAAATAAGTTATTTATGAAAGTGAAATTGCCTTTTCCATCACCTTTCAAAAGCGAGCCGTTGCCAGCGTCGCAAGCATTCGTTTCGACTTCCATGCCATATTTATTGCCAGCCAAAAGGATGTCGAGCAGCCCGTCGCCAGTAAAATCTGAAATTAAAATGCCGTTCGCCGGGGAAGTTTGAGCAGCGGCGGGCAGCGATTTTTTGACAAATTTGCCATTTTGGTTTTCCCACCAACAAGTTTCGAGCAAGTTTGCGCGCAAATTGAGTGCCGCGTCCAAATCGCGTTGCGGAAAAACTTGCTCCACCGTCGCTGCACCGTAGGCTCTGGCGTACAAAAATTTCTTTTTGAGTTTCGGGATATTTTTGTTGAGCAAATCTTTTTGCGGCAGCGGCCACAATTTTCCCTCGCTCGGATAGGCCACGATGGGGTCGAGTTGCCCATTTTCATCAAAATCTTTGGCATAAACCCGCAGCGGCAACTCCTCGGAAACCGAAAAACGGGTGTTCAAACCCAAATTTCCAGTGACCAAATCCATGTCGCCATCGCCATCGAGGTCGGCGGCGGCCAAAGAATTCCAGAGGCCATTTGATTTTTCGAGGCCAAAATTGGCAGTCGAATTTACCCATTTTCCACCCGAAAATTTAAAAATTGAAATCGGCATGAACTCGCCGACAGCCACCAATTCTGCCGCCGGATCGCTGTCGAGATTGACAAATTCGACAGCCGTGACCATACCAATTTTTTCAAAATCGGGCGCAATTTGAGCAGTAACATCTGAAAAACGCGCTTTTCCGTCGTTTTGCCAAAACAAACTGCGCGGCGTGAGCGGCCATTTTGCAGGGGTGACCCGTCCGCCGACGACCAAATCAAGGTCGCCATCACCGTCAAAATCGTGCGCCGTCGCCCGCAAACCGACCTCCGAAGATTGTGGAATCGCGTTTTGAAGTTTTGAAAAATTGCCTTTTCCATCATTCAAATACAGCCGCGAAACCCAAGCCAACGGCGTCGTGGCTTCCATCCCACCCGAAACGACAAATAAATCGGCGTCGCCATCACCATCGGCATCAAAAAAAACGGCGTCATGGTCTTCGTAAAGTTTTTCCTGCAACATCAAATTTTGGTTCGAGCGCGCAAATTTTCTCTCGCCTGAGGCGAGACTGGATTGCACAAAAATTGCCCCCGGTTTGTCGAAAGAATTTCCCACAAAAAAATCGTCCAAACCGTCGCCGTTTACATCGCCAGCCGCGACGAGGGGGCCGAGGTCGGTGGTTTTCCAAGGATTCAGTTGCCAAGTTTCAAAATCGTTGAACCTGTTTTCTTCGTGCTGCCAATCAATTCCGGCTGCGGTGGGCGAAATTTCAGTAAAATAATTGTGCTCCATTTTTGGTGGGGCGAGGTGCGCAACGTAGCCCGCAGCATCCGAATATTTTAAGGTAAGTCGTTGATTTGCAGGAACTTCCGTCAAAGTTTGGGTTTTTCCGTCCGGCCAACGAACCGTCAATTTGTCAATTTTTTGAGCCGTCCCGATTCCAAAATGGAGCAAATTTTCAACTGACGAAAAAATGCCGCGCACCGGGTTGAGTTCTTGAAAAATGGTTTGCCCACCCACCAAAATCAAGGCCGACGCGCCGACGGCTTGCGGATTTTTGGGGCTGCCCTGCAATTTGAGTTGTAAAAAATTGCCTTTTTTCTGCTCCACCGTTTGGTTTTGGTACAAAAAAGCAGGCTCTTCCAAATTATTTACGACCAAATCGAGGTCGCCGTCGTTGTCAAAATCTGCCCACGCCGCACCGCACGACCAAGTCGCTGGCATCGTCATCCAATCGCCGGAGCGGTCGGAAAACTTGAAATCGCCATCATTTTGGTAGCAATAATTGGTGGTTTTGAGCGACGGAATCATGTCGAGAAAGTCGTGGATGGAAGCAAAATATTCCTTCGGCGTCTTGCCTTTCATCCGCGATTCGAGTTCGTGGACTTTAAATTCGAAAAAATCTTTGTCATTGATTTCGCGGCGGTAGCCGTTCGTCACGTGCAAATCTTTTCGCCCGTCGTTGTCCATGTCAAAAAACAGGCCGCTCCACGACCAGTCCGTTTTGAAAATGCCCGCCTGACAACCGACGTCGGAAAAAGTGCCGTTGCCATTGTTGTGTTGCAAAACGTTTCGCACCACCGGAAAATGGTAGCCACTTTGCACGGTAATCGAATGCATGGCCAAAAGTTGGGTCACGCCCGACGTTTTCAAATGGCGGTTGTCGTGCGGCAACATGTCCACGCCGAGCAAATCCACAAGTCCGTCGTTGTCAAAATCGGTGGCATCTGTGCCCATCGTGTGGCGGCTGGTGTGTTTGGTAATTTCACGAATCCTTTCTGTAAAAGTGCCGTTTTTGTTATTTTGATAGAAAAAATCATTGACATGATAATCATTTCCAACATAAACGTCTGGCCAGCCATCGCAGTTAAAATCAGAAACGGAGACGCTCAAACCGTAGCCAAAATTCCAAATCCCCGATTTTTGGGAAATGTCGGTGAAGCCGCCTCCACCCGACCCCTGAAGGGGAGAACCTCCCCCTTTAGGGGGTCGGGGGGGGCCATCGTTGCGGTAAAATTTGTCGGAATCAATCGGCTGCGGCGGGTCAACAACAGGCAAACGATTGCCGCTCGGCGTTGGGATGGACTCAATTTTGTTGGAATAACTATCAGAAATCGGGTAATTTAAAAGGTACAAATCGAGGTCGCCGTCGTTGTCGGCATCAAAAAAATTCGCTCCTGTGCTCGCTCCATCGAAGTCGAGGCCGTAAATTTTTGCTTGTTCGGTGAAAGTCACCCCAGTCCCTCTCCCATCGGCGAGGGGAGTTTTCGAGCCATTATTTATAAAAAGTTTGTTGCGGCGAATATCACCGCCGACCGTTCCGGCTCGACAAATATAAAAATCCATCCAACCATCGGCGTTGATATCCACTGCGGTCACGGCCGTTTCAAAACCATCCGCCGAGGCCAAACCCGCCGCGTCGGTGATGTCTTTAAATTTAAATCCGCCGGTGTTCAAATACAATCGGTTTTTGCCGTTTGTGCAGATAAAATAAATGTCCTGCAAGCCATCATTATTGACATCGGCTATCGCCAAACCGCCACCGTTGTATTTATTGACGTTTGTTGTAAAATTATCTTCGTCGGTTTCTGTAATGATGTTTTGAAAATCTATCCCAGATTCTTGTGGCGTTATTAACTTTAAAAGCGGATTGGTTGCCGTTAAAGTTGGCTCAATTTCGTGTGGCAATTCAAGTTCCGGTTGTTTGTCGCCACAACTCGAAAAACATAGAAAAATGATAGAAAAAGTAAGAAGATTTACGATTTTAGATTTACGATTTACGACAGCGCAAGCCGTTGTTTTTGATTGGGGTTTTCGTAAACTAATTTTAAAGAAACAACTGAAAGTTTTATAGCAATTCATTATCATCATTTGAATTTTCTTTCCAAAACAGTGATTAAATTATCAGGATTTTGAGGTTTGTAAAAAGCCATCGCATTTCGCCAAACGTATTTGGTGTTGCCCGGCGAAATCATGTCCGCCATGCCGACGGGCGTATAATTTTGAGAGGAATAATAATCGAACCAATTGATAATCGCAATATCTGATTGCGCAGTGAACAACCACGAAAATTGGTTATTTACAAAAATGATAAACCGAGGTTTGGCAATTTCAATTTCTGCCCGCATCAAATCCTGCATTTCTTTGCTGTACGTTTGATTTTCCATCAAAGGATAAGTGTAAATAAAACTGGTCGCGGGTTTTCTATTGCTGTAAAAATAGATTTCCGGCTCGGAGCCGAACACCACGATTCTATCATTTTCTGCCGTATTTTCTTTTATAAATTTAGCGATTTCCACGGCTTCCCGGAACGGATTTCTGCCATAAATCTGGGTGCAAACTTGGTCGGACGTTTTGGTAAAAAGCACGTCTGTGTGCGTTAAAAGGCTGAAAATCAATAGTAAACCGATGCCAATCGCCGGAGCAAATTTCAAAATTGGCTTATCTAATTTTGAAATTCTTTCATTTAAAAAATGGTAAAAAACGCCCACCAAAAGTGCCACAGCCGGAAACAAAGAAATGAAATAATGATTGCGAAAATACCAGCCCGGACAAACTGTCAAAAAGGAAAAAATAAAGAACGATAACAAAATTTTACGGGCAATAGAATCGAGGTTGGTTTTCCATAAAAAAATCAATCCGGCGATAGAAAAAAGCCATAAAACTTTTACGCCGACGGTTATAAATCCTAAATTAAAAGTGAAATTTTTCCAGCCTTCGGATAGACTTTTTATGCCGACGTATTGACTGGCGTAATTCATTGTCCAATGCCAGAACTTATCGAACGTGCCGTTTAAAATTGCAATTAAAACGATAAAAAGATAAGGTAAAATAGCGGCGAGACTGTAAATCGTTATTGATTTTAATTTGCCATCTAAACCTGATTTTCTATTTTCTAAAACTAAAATAACTAAGCCAAATAAGATAAAAAACAAGGCGTGTTGTTTCATTAAAACAGATAAGCCAAAAGATAAACCAGATAGAATAAGCCAGATAATTTTCCTATTTTCAAAATGATAAAGCATTGAAAGTAACCCAGTTAAAGCAAATAGAGCCACAAAATGTGTGGCATGCGCGGCCAATCCATACGATTGTGGAACAAGACAAAAGATAGAAAAACAGGCTGCGGAAACTGCCCCGGCTGCTGGGCTGATTAATTTTTTTCCAATTAAAAAAATAAGAAAAATGCTAATCAAATTAACAATCAATAAGCCGAGGTGAATTCCGGTTGCAGTTTGCCCAAAAATCGCCATAATTAAAGCATAGAAATAATAAACACCGGGCAGTTTCATATTGCCCGCTTCGGCAAATGGCGGGATGCCGTTCAATATGTTTTGGCCAAAAAAAGCGTACTCGCCTTCGTCGCGTTCGAGCGGCAGCGCGGCCAACCGAAACCGTATAAAAATAGAAAATAACAAGGCAAATGATAGAAAAACATACACCAAAACCTGTTCGGTGGGCATGCCGGAAGGCTTTTCGATTTTAATTTCCGGGGCGGCGGGTGTATTTTTTTTAGCCATTTTTCTGCTTTATTTTGATAAACCTGCTTGTGCTTTTTCCAAAGCCTCGTTGAATTCTGGATTGCCGGGCTCGACTTTTTGTAATTGAGACAACAAAACAATCGCTTGTTGATAATTACCCATTTTTAAATGACCCAAAGCAATTTGAAAAAGCACATCGGGCGAATTGGGAATCAATTGATTGGCTTGACTTAAAAATTGAAAAGCAGTCGGAATATTTTGACCACGTACTATCATTTCTTTTGCTGCATCCAAATATGCCGCTGTCAAATTTTGGATAACTTCTGATCTGCCGGGAGTTAATTGTGCAGTTTTTTGCAAATCCAAAATCGCGGCGGGGTAATTTTTTAAGAAATAATGAGCCGTTCCTCGTGCAAAAAGTGCTTCTGAATAAGTCGGATGATATTCCAAAGATTGATTCAAATGGATAATCGCCTGCCGCATATTTTGATTTACAAAAGCCGTGTCCTGCGATTCCATTGATTCTCGGATAAGCATTCCGGCGACGCTGCATTGTAATTTAGCACTGCGCGGAGAGGTTTTTACATCGGTAAAAAGCAAGGTTCGGCTGTCTTTAAAATCAGGATTCCGAGTAAAGACTTTTATAGAAAACACTATCGAAATTGTTGAAAACACTATCCAAATTGTCTTTTCATTTATCCAATTTTTATCCAAAGCAGCGATGGCCAAACCTGCAATTGCGAGACAAATCCCTGCGGAAGGCATAAAAGTAAACCGCTCAGCCATGTTTGTTCCGACTGGAAAAATGATATTCGACGCCAAAAAAATCGCGGCGAAATAGAAAAACAAGCCAAAACGAACGGGGTCTTTTTTACCCTGAACACTGCCAATCAAAGCATAAAAAAACAAACCAAGATTAACAATCAAACTTATCCAAACACTTGCGCTGCCAAAATTTTCAATCCCAATATGTCGTGGGTAATAATCGGTGGTCAACGGATGTGGAAAAACGTGCAACAACAAATATTTTCCGAGGCAAAAAATGATGGTCGCGTATTTTTCGAGCATCGAAAAGTGTTCCCAAGTTGTGCCGTTGAATTTGATAAACGGGTTGTTGATTAAATTCAATTGTGCCGCTCCAAAAGTCCAATGAATCACCAATCCGCGAACGATAAAAAAGAACAAAAACCCAATCCAAATTGGCAAACAAATTTTAACGATTTTAGAATAGGGCAAATTAGAAACAGATAGTTTTTCGGGACTGTTTTCTGAAAATTTAAAAGCCAAAGCCAGCGGAATAATTGCCGTAAAAACCACTGAATTTTCTTTTGAAAAAGCAGCCAGTAAAAACGAAATCCCGGCGGCGGCCAACCATTTAAACGATTGATTTTCAGCCGCTTTGAGCGAAAAAAAGAGAGCCAGCAAACTGAACAACATCGTCAAAATTTCATCGCAACTTTTCACATTATTTACCACCTCGGAATGTATCGGATGAACGGTGTAAAGCAGTGCGGCGAGAGTGGCTAAAAGTTGACCGTGTTTGTAATTTTTAAATAAGTTTTTTAAGGTTTTAAATAAAATCAAACACGCTAAGGCATATAACAAAACGGTGATTAAATGATAGACAAAAGGTTTGTCTCCAAAAAATTCGTAAATCACCGCAAACATGGCCAAAGACATCGGGCGATACCGCCCGCCGACCACCAATTCCTTCGACATTTCAGAATTTGAACTGCCAAAAAACATATCCGTACTGAAAATGCCCGGTAATCCTGCAAATCCTTTTGTCGTGAATTGATTTTTGGCAATCATCATCGAATCGTCCAAAACAAAGCCGTGGGTCAATGAATTGGCATATAAAATGAAGGCCAAGAAGAAGACGGAAAATTCTGGCAACCACCTTTTTTTCATAAATTTAATTTGATGTTCCATCAAACGGCAATAGTTCAATATTCAAAACACCCACTTTTTGCAATTCTGCGGGCAAAGCCTGAAACAAAATGCCCATGCCAATCAGCCGCTTTTCTTTGGGTTGAATTGGGCCAGATTTTGCAGCAAAAATCATTTGGTCGGAGCTGTCAATCGGCGCGACGGTGGCGTACCAGATTTTTTGGTCTTTGCCATAAATTATTACCTGCGTCATCGGTTTCATCACCGGTTTGTCAAACGGGTTGTAAATATTGGCAGAAACTTGACAGCCCAAAATTTCGGCTTTTGCCATATCCGAACTGTCCGCTGATTTCGACGGGTCGGATGCGATGCCCGATTTTGCGTTGAGCATGCTTTGGTCGGAAGCTGATAATTGCAATTTTTCGGCCTCTTTTGTGCCGCCGGCCACCGTGATTTCGCAGGAAGCAACGGGTTCGGAAAAGGCAAATTGGTCAAAATTCCAGCAAAAACTGCTTCTTCCGAGAGGCGGAATGACCGAAGTGGCGACTGGAATATAAACTTGGTCTTCGCTGTTGACCTTCACCGGCTGCCCGGAAGCCGAGCGAAAAGTTACTTTCAAATAAAAGCGATACCATTTGTTGGTCGGGTTTTCGACCATGCCGGCAACCACGAATTTCAGGTTTTCAGACCAATAATTCAGCCCACTGATTTTGGTTTCGATCGGCTCAACCAAGGCTGGCAATGGAACGCCTTTATTTCTATCAAAACCTTGTTGCGACAGGCCGTCAATGTACGCGCCCGCATTGCTTTTGGCCTCTTCCGAAACTTGTGGATGAGATTGGCAGGCCGCCAAAAAAATCAGGACAGCCAGAAAAATGGATGCCGGATTTGAAATTTTTTGAAAATTGATGTACTTCATTTTTTATTGACCTTTTGATTTGGATGGTTCAGCGGGGCGCGGTTCGGGCATTTTCAAAACCACTTCCAAAAGAGCGGCTTGAGTTTTCGCCGCACCGCGTTCGAGATTTTGCATTTCGGTTTCCAGTGTTTTTATCCGCGTTTCGGCTTCTACTTTTGGCACCGTGCCTGCTTTGTAAGACGCAATTAAAGTGTTGTAATCCGCAAGGGTTTTGTCCATTTCGGCTTGGATTTTATTGGCACGGTCGGCAATCATGACAATCAGGTTGGTTTCCTCACTGGCTTGGCCTTGATTCATCGAAATCCCAGTTTGCTCGGTGGTTGCGATTTGATATTTTTCGCTTACTTGTTTTACGACTGCTTGAAGGGTGTCAATTTTTGGTTGAACAGATTTTACCTGTTCTTCCATGGATTCAATTTTTGTAACGATGGCAGCGTCGACAGGTTGTTTGGTTTCGGTTTTGCAGGAAATGACAGCCAGAAAAAACGTGGCGATGAAAAGAGATTGAATTTTAAACTGCATGATTTTAAATTT
Source organism: Saprospirales bacterium (assembly GCA_031398055.1). Taxonomy (GTDB): domain Bacteria; phylum Bacteroidota; class Bacteroidia; order Chitinophagales; family Saprospiraceae; genus M3007. Next base: position 8,688 of record JANNMS010000253.1, read on the forward strand.
TTAAATTTTTAATAATTTGAAATGGGCATCGTCCAATAGATTTTTGAAAAAGGCGAATAATTCACTTTCGTCAGGTCAACATTTGGGTCAATAAAAAACTGCTCCGGGCGGCCGTTGAACCTGATTTTGATGTTTGCCCGGATTCTGGGGTTTCGGATGCCGAATTTTTGCTGGGCTTCTTTTTCGATAAATTTTGCAAAAACGACCGGCGCACGTGCATCGGCAGCGAGCAAATTGATTTGCATCGTGTTGATAAATGTATTTATCGGGATTTCTTGCACCTTTCCAGTGGCAGGGTCTTCGAGGGTCATCGAAATTTGAGTGGCTTCGCGGGCATGGGATTTCATTCGCCATGAAAACGAGTTGGCGACGTTGGTGTAGTCAATCGGGTTGGGGAGGAAAAAACCACGAAACGGAAAAAGGAATTGAAAAATGAAAAATGAAATCAAGATTTTTCCAAATTTGAAATTTGCCGGCGGCGGCGTTGCGGTTTTTTGTGGCGGGGTTTTTGAAAACCATTTTGCGAAATCAACATCGTTGAAAAAAAGGATGGTGGCGCAAACTGAGAAATAAGGAAAAACGCCGATGTCCCGGAAAATGGTTGAATTGGAAAAATGAAAAAAGAGTGCGGGGATGATTGCCCAGAGCCTCGTTTTTTTATTCCAAAGCAAAAAAGGGATCAGCAAATCGAAAAGAAAACCGCCGTAGGAAAAAAGCCACGGCGGAGCAAAATTTTTCAAAAAAGCAGCCCAGCCGCCCGCATCCGCTGGAATTGCACCGAGCATAAATTTCATCGGTTCGAGATGGACAAACCAATCGGTGCTGATTTTTGCAAATGCACCATATATATATAGTATCGCAAGTTGGAGTTGAAGGATGAAAGTTTGCCAGCGCGGGATTTGCGGACCGAAGCCACGATTTCCGCGCAACGAAAAAAAGCGGTCGGCATCGGTGAAAGCCATCAAAAAACCGAGCAGCAAAAAAAGGTAAATATGGTTGTTGAAAATACTTTTGTCAATCAGGAAAATGTAGGCGTGGAGGATGGTAAATGTTAGACAAGCGACTCTGAAAAAATACCCCGCCGCAATTGACAAAGCCGAAATGCCCATCAAAACCAAAATAAATTGCAGGACGGGCAAAGGCAATGGGTTCAAAAATTCAAGGCCATCGTAGTGAAAAAGCAGTTTTGGATTGGTCAAACCGGCGGTGAGCAAGCCAGATTTGTGGTAGTACCAAGTTTGATAAACCATGAGCAGGCCAAAGAAAACGCGAAAAATGCCGAGCGCACTTCCGTTTTCCAAACCGTTCAACCAAGTTTTAAATTTCTGCATTTGTAGTCTTCGTTAAAAAACGGCGGCAAAGGTAGAAATCAAAAAACAGAAAGAATAGTGCCTGAAAAAAATGAACAAAGAGTAGGAATAAATTTCAAGCATGCTACATTTGCCTCCGGGGAAAGGAATTAGTTGCCCAAGAAAATGCAGGAGAATCTTTTAAAAAGGTTGATTTTCAATGTTTTAGATTCAGTTCGTCGGCAGGGATATGTGGCAATAAAAAAAAATAAAAAAATTCCTTTTCAAGGGTAGGCATGAATCGAAAGTCAGTTCATAACTTTGCCCCACAGTTTTTTTTAATCCTTTTCTAATAATCTCATGAGTAAATGTCAGGTGAATCTTTCCCGCTGTCTTTTTGAGCCGGAATTCTGAAAAGTTTTTTATTGTTTTCAGATATTTTTCCGCTCCCCTTTCCGACAGCATTTTCTCTCTCACTCATTTGCTCCGTTTTTTGCTTTCCGATTTTTCGGAGGCAACCCATCCACCGATTCACAATTCCATTTTGGGATTGGTTGGCTCGTGGTATTCCAAAAATATGTATCGAATTGAACTCGATGCGACCTTTTGAACTGGTTTAGTTTTGGAAAAAAATTAATATGCAAAAGAAAAAGAGGGCTACGACCGAATCAAGTCTGTAATTTTTTTGACTTAGACTTTTCATTGACTGATGTCGTGGAAAGTCTATTCGAGTATAAATCCTCCTGATACATTCATTATTTTTTATTAACTCAAATTCTATTTTTCATTATGAAAAAAATGTTCATGAAGTTAAGTTTCAGCAAACTTCTCGTTGCATTTTTTCTATTCGGCGCAATGGCTTTTGCCTCTTCGGCAAGTGCCCAATCGTTGAACTGGAAATCTGAGCAAGATGCGCAGGCTGCCCTGATGGTTCAGGTGAAAGTCCACGCTACGATTTTGGGAGCCAGCTCACCTGGTTCGACCGACTACAACAATGCTTTGCAGCATGTTGTGTACTACAAAGGCATCATCCGCTTGATTGCCCAAGGTGAAACCACTGAGGTTGCCACCGACAAAGCAACAGTTGATGCTGCGGGTGCTTTGAATGACCCACTTGCTACGGCTGCTACGGCTGGCCCGAAAAATGGGATGATTGCCTTGTATGATGAGGCTGTTTCGTTTTTAACAGACTAATCCGTGTGATTTTGGAAAATCCCAAAACCACACATTCTGACAAATTTTTTTTATTAATTTAAACAACTCTTAATCTCATGACGAAGAGAATTACACAATGGGCGAGTCTGTTCGCGCTGTGTTTGGTGTCTTTTACGGCGCACTCACAGGGTACAGTAAACTTTCCCACGGCCGGTTCGAGCGTGAACACGATCGCTCCTCCAGGCACTTGTTTTTATAATTTTTACGACAGCGGTGGCCCAGCGGGGACTTACACGAACAACATGAACCCGGCGTTGATCCCGTCAGCGACGAACTTCGTGACTTTCAGCCCCTCGGACGCTGCGTGCTACAAAGTGCGTGCGACGTTCACGCAATTTGCGACAGAGACGTCTTTTGATGCTTTGTACGTATATGACGGCACGGGACCTGGCACGACTTTGATCGCGAGCCCGAACCCGATTGGCTTCACGCCATTGGCAGGCGGCTGGTGGGCAGGCGGCGCACCACAAAATGTGGCAGCGAACACTGTCCAAGCCATTGGCGCGACCGGCGCTTTGACTTTCCAATTCACA
>JANNMS010000339.1:0-5799 GCA_031398055.1 Saprospirales bacterium
CTCTGAGCTATAAACATAGATTCCCTTCGGGAATGGATTTTAATGCGTTTGACCTGATACAAATTTGAAAAAACTCAAAATGTGGCTTTTGAAAAATCACCCACCTTTCAACGTTTTAATTTCTTCGTCAATCGCTTTCATTTGATTCATATAATTTTGGTTGGCGGGCTGGAACAAATCGGGGTTTTGCTCCCGAAGTTTGGCGTTGACCATATTTTCCAACAAAGTACTTTCTCGGTATTGTTCCTTCGGCGGCAGGTGGTTGATGCTCGAAAACATGTTGTTTTTGACAAAATCGCCCGTTTCAGCCATCACTTCGTCAAAAGCAAGGATAAAAAACGCCTCATTTCCGAGCAGTTTTTGATAAATCGGGGCGTTGTGCAACTTAATTTCATTGCTTAAATTTTCCTTTTTGGCCTCCAACTGTTTTACTTTTTTCTTGGTTTCCTCTATTTTTTTGGCCGTTTCTTCTTGTTTTTTGGCCGGGTCAGCGGTGCGTTTTTCGGATTGCGGGTGGGTTTTCGGGCTTTTCCAATCTTCTTGCAAGGCTTTTATCAAAAAACCCGCCGGGTTGCCCTGCCCTGTTTTGGACTCCCGGACGAGCGCGATTTTTTCCAAATAATAGGCATCCAAATCACTGCACCGGCGCGTGGCTTCTTTCCGGGCGGTCTCATCTTGAATGATTTTGAAGCCCAAAGCCACCTGTTTTTCGATATTTTTTTCGGCAATCCCCATTTCCCGGAGCGTGGCGAGCACTTCCGGCGAAAGTTCAACCGCATTTGATGGTGGTGCCGCTACCCTTCCCTGCAAAAATGACGGCACAGGCTGCGGTTTTTTCTCCTCGGCAGGCGTGTTTGGAAAAATGAAAAACTCGATGCGCGTGATCCGTTTGCCTTCTTTGTGCTCTTCGTAATCGAACGCCAAATCGGTGTTCGTTTCGAGGTCAATTTTGGAAGCATCGAGGACGCGGGCCTTAAAATGGCTGTATTTTGGGTATTCTGAGCCCAATTTTTTCTGCAAATCTTCCACTTCAAACACTCTCCTACCTATTTTACGGTACTGGTGCAAGAGTTCGTACAGCCGAATCGAATATTTGCTGCTGAGTTTTGGGATGTTCGAAAGCAGGTAACTTGAAAAATTGCCTTTCAACTGCACGAGATATGGTTTCAACTGCCCAGAAATTTCATAAACCACCGTACCTTCCTGTAAATCAATGACATACGAAGATATAAAATACGCCACCAAAGCCCGTTTGTCCGATTTGATTTCGATCGGTTCGCTGTTCAATCGTTTTGAAATGTCTTTCAAATCGTCATAAAACCTGCCCCACGTCACCCCATTTGCATAGCCGAGGTACTGTTTCAAATCCTCAATTTTGATAGTATACAGCCGTAAATCCTGCTCATTTGGTTTGATCAAAGCCAAAATTAGCCGCGCCACTTTGTGGGCACGCGCCGTCAGCGCAGGCGAATAAGTCGCTTCAATTAAATTGTTGGACTGACTGACGAGGTATTTATCAGTGTTTAACTTCTTCATTTTTTTTGAGATATTGGGATAGTGAGATATTGGGATAATATTTCACTATCCCAATATCCTAATATCTTTAAAATTGTGGTAAAAGTAGCAAAAGCCACATTTATGTCAAAGCGTGGCACTTAAAAAATAAATCAAAAAATGCCACTCATCCAAACTCAAAATGTGGCTTTTGTTACTCAAAATGTGGCTTTTCACAACTCAAAATGTGGCAATTGAAACTCAAAGTGTGGCAATAAACTTTTTAAATAATTGAAAATCAACGACTTAGACAGACCGAAAACAAGAGGAAAACAGATTTAAAATCAAGAACAAACATTGGCTGCGCCAAACTCAAAATGTGGCTTTTGTTGTTGCTTGTTTTTTTGAAGAAATAATATTTGTCATTTAGGAGGAATCCGTGTCAACCCAACAAGCTGCGAGATAAACTGGAAGAAGGTGGATTTCTTCCGAATGACAAAACAGTAGATAAATTTATCCGCCGCGCCGCGTTTTGCGTAATTACCCAAATGCGTAAATGGGTATTTTACTATTTAATCCAAGTTGCTACCCTACGTTAAATATGCTTTATCGATGGTTTGTATGAATACAAAAAAAGAGAAGTTTCATCAAAAACCCGCTTGCTGGATATAATCATCTCGATGTGCCAGCGCTGCGCATCCACCTTGGTTCTTCGTCACTTTAGGTGAAAGTCAATCGGAGCGGAATAAAATTCTGCGGCGAAGGAGTTGGAAGCCTGCCCTGCCGTACATCTGGCGTTTGATGGTTTTGAGCCGGTTCACTTGGTGGCCTTCCACTTTCAAGGTCATGGCAGCCTTTACCGCTTTTAGCCCGATGGCAAAATGTTGGAGGCTTTCGATGCCGCTTTCCATGACTTGAGCCATCCACCCGTCGAACTGTTCGGGTTTTTTATGCATCAACAGGTGGTAAAATTCCGTGGCCAATTGTTGTGCTTTTTCAAAAATAGGGCAGTTGCCGAGCAGTATTTCCAGATAAGATTTTTCATTTTCAGTCCAATTTCGGGCGGGTTTTGTCAAACAAATTGCCACCTGTCTGGCAATCCAGACCTGAAGCTTTGGCAAATTCCGATGTGGGTTCCCTGCTTTTTTTGAATCTGGGTAGGCGTTTTGGACGTACCGGTAAATTCCTTTGAAGCCTATCGACCTGAGGTGCCGCCAAATTTGCCGGTGGTCACCGCTTCCCGGCAACAAATCGACGGGCCTGCGGCTTTCGAGGTCGACCAAAATCGGCCCGTACGTGTGCCCTTTTCGAAATGCCCAATCGTCGATGCCGAGCACCCGCGCCGGTGGCAGCTCCGGCACCTCGGATTTGTGCGCCAAACGCAGCAATGTGGAGGTGCTTGTAAATATCCCAAGGTGCCTTGCCAGCGCAGAACCCTGTTGGCCGCCCACCGAAAGGCCGATTTTTGTCATCGCCTGTGCCAAGCGAAGGGTACGCCGTTCATAACATGGCGCACAACTTCCAAGTGGTAAATGAATTTATTTCAGCAAAAATTACTGAAAATACACTGAAAAAATGTGCAAATACTGAAATAATAGGTGAAATTTCCGTGATAATTCCGTGCAACTTTTGTAGTCCTTCCTTAATTCAACAGTTCAACCCTCCCCACCCCGCTCTGCCCGGGCACTTTTCCGAAAGACAAACGGTTTCCGCAATCTTGAAAATTTTACTTTCAGTAATTTTTACTGAAAAATACAATATTTTTAACAGAAAAAATGTGCAAATACTGAAAAAATGTGCATTTTTTCAGTATTTACTTACTCGAAAAATCCAAATTCTCCCCCACCCTGCTTTTGTCCGGGCACTTTCCAGAAAACGTTTATTTCCGTTTTCCGCCATTTTTGAGTTATTGGTATGTCATGATTGTATCAGTCGGTATTTTCGTTCAGGCCAGTTTTGACGCGGCGACAGGCGGTGTTTGCAGGTTTTGAAAACATGATTTTTTGAACACAGGGATCCAGGGTTTTAAAAAAACAGACCTCTGTGCCCTCCGTGCTTCTGTGTTCAAAAAAATCATGCGGCTTCTGCAAGCCCGGGAATTTATTTTTAGTAATTTATACGGAAAATTTCAGTATTTTTAACAGAAAAAATGTGCAAATACTGAAAAAATGCACACTATTTCCGTTCTTTTTCATCAAAGTACCTGTTCAGCAATTCGACGATAAAACCTTTCATCGTCAGATCGCGGCTCGCAGCTTCGATCTTCACTTTTTGCGCCAGCATCTTGCTGAGATCCAAAGTGACCCGGTGCTTTTCTTTGACAAAGGCATCGTCGAGCGGTTCTTCCACGCTTTTTCCGCTCACTTTGTTCATCAGGTTTTGCAGTTCCTTTTCCTTTTCTTGGGCAGAAAGCGGGGTGATAAAACTACTTTTAAGGCTATTTTTTTGATCTTCTTTTTTGGACATCGCAGATTTTATTTGAAGAAATTTTGAACAATGAGGCTGACCGACTCGCCCAGTTTTTCGATTTCGGCCTTGGCCTTTTTCTCTTTCATTTCGATGGCTCCGAGCCCGGTTATCGGGCTTTCGCGATAGGCCACGCGGTCGGATAGGGTAGTGTCGAGCAGTTTGATGCCAAAATCTTGGATGACATCCAGCACGTTTTTGTCCAGATTGGACTTGTTCGTGAACCGGTTGAGCACGATAAAAGCCTGAAAAGGTGTGTCTTTCGCCTCTTTCAAATCCTTGATATCCTTGTACCGGGTCAAAAAATTCTCGAAACTCCACAGGTCAAAAGCACTCGGCGTGATCGGCACAAGCACGAGGTCCGAGGCCATCAAAGTCGCCAAAGCGGTCTCGCCCAGTTGCGGGGTGCCGTCGATGATGACCACGTCGTACAAATTGGCCTGGGCACTGGAAGTCTTGATGATCTGCTTTGACTCGACCCCAAAAACCGGCACATCCGGCACATCGCCCGAACGCAGCCCTGCCCAACGCATGCTGGTCCGTTGCTCCATGTCGGTATCGAGGATGCACACCTTTTTGCCTTGATGGGCAAACCATACCGCAAGGTTTTGGCTGATGGTGGATTTCCCCACCCCGCCTTTTAGGTTTGTTACACTGATAATCATACTGAAATTTTAATGAATAAATACAGATAAAAAGTTTAAATACAGAATTTGCACTGAAAAAATGTGCAAAAAACTGGTTCGATTCTGATTTTGAGAAGAATCCAAAAACAGGTTTTCCTCGGGGAAATCAAAGGCATTTTTCAGCAATTTAAAATCAGAATTGAGCCCAAAAATTTTTGGAACCGCAACTGTTCAGTCCCTCTATTTTTCCCCTGGGAGAAAAGAGGGTAGGGCAGGGGTTTTCAAAAACCCGGGTAAAGGTATTTTTGAAACAGATTTTTCACTGAAAAATCACGGATAAAAAGTTTAAATACAGAAAAAATACTGAAAAAATGTGGAAACATCATTTTTCCACCAGCACCAAACGATTGTGGGCAGTGATTTTTTTACAGTATTCAGGAAGTCGAAAGCGGCAAGGTTTGCCCCCCCGATTTTGGAGGTGCCTTCGGTGGTTGGACCTGCCCTCGGAAGAACTTGAAAACACCGTCGCGCAATTTGGAACGCGAAAAACCAGGGCTGAAAGGGTAGGGAAAACAGGTGAAGATGTTCCGATTTCTGGGCACAAAAAAAACGGCCCCGCCAATCGGCAGGGCCGCATTTTGATTTTCTTGGATTGTGATAAGCCTGAGTTGCTATTTCAAAATGACAAACCGCTCGCTCGCCGACTGCCCATTTTGATTTTTGAAGGTCAAAAAATACGTGCCTTTCGGCAAATGCCCAACCTGCAATTGGCTCTGTTCGCCTGCGCCGATTTCCAATTTTTGGGAAAAGGACTTTCGCAGAAATTTTAATGCGTTTGACCTGAAACCGACTATCACTTTCTTTTGAAGTTCTGCGAAAGTCCTAGTTTTGCCGCACCGTTTCGTCCAGAAATTTGAAAAAACTGCCGATGGTAATTTCCCGGAGAATTGGAATTTTGGCCAACGGCGGTTCATTTTCGGGCAATTTTGGGGTCGTTTGGACTTCTTTGCCCGGTTCATTTTCGGCGCGTGACTTGTTTTTGCAGGCTGTCGCCAAAAAACCAAGTCCAAGAATCAGCAGGAAAAAAATCAAATTTTGAGGCTTCATTTTCGGGTAGTTTTATTTTTAAAGTAACTACTTGCCACAAATATTTTTGGCTCAATTATGATTCCAAGTTGCTGGTTTCCAAAAGGTGCGTAGCACCTCAATATTT
>JANNMS010000024.1:0-117228 GCA_031398055.1 Saprospirales bacterium
CGGTGCTACGCACCTTTTGGGCATTTTTTCAAACATTCTCTACAAATATCTCGGTGCTACGCACCTCTTTGCATCCTGATAATTGAACCTTAAAATTTTACATCAATCTCCTTTTCAAAAGCCGTCCGCAGCCAACCGCCCACCACTTTTTGAAAAGCATTGGGTAAAATATTGCTCGAAATCACCCGGTTGATGCCCCAATTGTACATCGTCCACGGTCGCAAAGTCATCAAAATATTGTACGAACGGATTTCATCCTTCAATCTCCGGTAAACTTCGCGGTCGTAATTTTTAAAAAAATCGGCATCAAAACGGCCAGCGGCGAGTGCTTTTTGGACAAATTTCGCAGCAATCAAACCCGACATCATCCCTGTGCCGATGCCTTCGCCGCTCGTCGGACAAACCAACGAAGCCGCGTCGCCGAGCAAAAGATAGCCGTCGCCAAAATTTTTCCGCCGCCGCGAAGCCAATGGCAAACCCCAGCCAATCGGTTTTTCGAGTGCCGTCGCCGCCGAAAAACGTGGGGAAATGAACGGGTCATTTTGAATCAAATCGGTAAAAATTTCGCGCAGGTTGTATTTTTTCTGCGAAGTAATCTCGCTGACCATGCCATATCCGACGTTCGCCTCGCCGCCGGGCAGCGGAAAAATATAGAAATACGACATCGGATATTTTTCAGGAAAATAGAGTTCAATCAATTTTTTCGGGTGGATGTCGGTGACTCCAGCATGATATTGACGGATTGTCCCGGCATAATTTCGGCGATCAATTTTCCGCTCGCCGAGTTCGTGGAGCATCACCGAATGGTCGCCGTCGGCAGCGAGGATTATTTTTGTTGAAATTTCGAGTTCTGAATTTTCATTTTTTGCCAAAACTTTCCAGCCATTTTCAAATCTTGAAACGTTCAAAACTTTGGTATTTTGCCGAAAATCTGCAAATCGCGGGTCAATCTTTTTTACCAAAAAATCATCAAAATGAAGCCGTTTTGCCACGCGCAGCGGCGGCTGATTGATTTCGTTTTTTCGTGGTTCATAGCAAAGTTCAGCGCGGCGACCGTTCGGGGCAATCAACCGGATGCCCCAACTTTCCACAAATTCTTCATTTTGAAAAACATCGCGAGGCGAAATTTCCGGGTCGAGGTCATTCAAAACGCGGAAAACTTTCAGGTCGAGACCGTCGCCACAAATTTTGTCGCGGGGGAAAGTTGCGGCATCCAAAATCAAATGTTCGATGCCATATTTTGACAAAAAAAGAGAAGCCGTCGCGCCGCTCGGCCCTGCGCCGATGATGAGGATTTCAGTTTGTATTTTTTCGGATTGCATGATTTTTAATAAAAAACAGGTTGTTTTGCAGCCGTTTTCGGGCGAAGGTAAAATCAAAAAAATGATAAAAATATTTCTAAAATCAGGAAAAGACGAGCCGGTGCGCCGGTTTCATCCATGGGTTTTTTCGGGCGCGATTGCCAAAATTGATGGCCAACCTGCCGACGGCGATGTGGTGGAAGTTTGCACAAATCGAGGTGAAATTTTGGGCGTCGGCCATTTTCATCATGGCAGCATCGCGGTTCGGCTGCTCAGTTTTGCGGCTGCCGACCTTTCAAAAAGTGAATTTTGGGTCAATAAAATTGAATCTGCTTTTGCCGTGCGGCGTGCGCTCGGCCTCGTCGGCGACCTCGACACGACTTGTTTTCGCTTGGTTCACGGCGAAGGCGATGGGCTTTCCGGGCTGATTGTGGATGTTTATGGCGAAATTGCAGTGTTGCAATGCCATTCGATTGGGATGCACCGGCAGCGCGATTTGTTGGCAAAAGCGATTCGTTCGGTTTTGGGAAAACACATTTCCATTTTTGATAAAAGTGCCGAGGCCTTGCCGCCAAAATATGCCTCGGAGATGAAAAACGGGTTTTTGCTCGGCGAAGGAAATGAAAACTCGCCGCTCGTTTCTGAAAATGGCGTCCGGTTTCGTGTGGATTGGGCGGGCGGCCAAAAAACGGGTTTTTTTCTCGACCAGCGCGACAATCGTTTGTTGTTGACAAAATTCGTGCGCGGCAAAACAGTGTTAAATACTTTTTGTTACACCGGAGGTTTTTCAATGTATGCTTTGGCGGCGGGCGCGAGTTTGGTTCATTCGGTGGACAGTTCGCAAAAAGCAATGGATTTGACGGCTGAAAATGTGGAATTGAACGCGCCGTTCGATGGTCAGCACGAAGGATTTTGCGAAGATGTTTCCCATTTTTTGAAAAATTCTGACCGAAAATATGACGTCGTGGTGGTTGACCCGCCGGCGTTCGCCAAAAGTTTGGACAAACGCCACAACGCCGTGCAAGGTTATAAACGATTGAATGTCAGTGCGTTGGAAAAGGTCGCGCCGGGCGGAATCCTGTTTACTTTTTCATGTTCGCAGGTGGTTGACCGGTCGCTTTTTTACAATACCATCGTTGCGGCGGCGGTCGAGGCGGGGCGGCAGGTGCGGGTTTTACATCATTTGGGGCAGGGTGGCGACCATCCGGTGAGTATTTTTCATCCGGAGGGGGCTTATTTGAAAGGTTTGGTTTTGTTTGTGGAATAAATTTTAGTTGTGGCCGTATTTTTCTTCGGGTTCGTTGACATCTTGGAGGCCTGTATTTCTGATTTGGTAACCGCTGTTTTTGGGTAAATTTTGATAAAATTGAATGGTTTTTTCAAAACCATCTGCCCCATTTTTTATGGATTGGTTTCTTTTTCCTTCGGGATAATTTACCTCAATCAGATTTACAACCAGCGGAAATGTGATGCTATAACTCTTTGTCGTGGTTGAATTCACCAAGAGATTTATCAGTTCTTTAAAAAAATCAAGCCTCCGCGCTTCGTATTGTTGCAGCATCAAAAGGCTGCCGCCAGATTGATGGATTTTTATCATTTCATCCAATTGGCGAATTTGTTCAACCAACCAATTGACTTGAATTATTTCTGATTTTAGAGATTTCATGTGGAGAAATTAAAAGTTCAACAAATCCTTTTTTGAAAATTTTGCCTTTTCGGTCTGGTCTTGTTTTTGAAAATTGATTTTTCCAATATGCAAAGTCAGACAAAGTAAAGGCTCTTTTTGGATGGTTTTCTGGAAAAATTTCAAGGTAATAAATGTCCAGACCGAAATCTTTTTGCATTTTTTCTTTTGAAAATATTCCTTTGATTTCGGCTTCAAATTTTTGGTAAAATTCAAAGTCAACAAAAATCAAAAGGTCAATATCTTTTGGATTGGGCTTCAAAGTTGTAAAACTTCCGTTCACCCAAAGTTTCAATTCTTGAAGTTTAAATTCTTGTAAAAATTCAAAATTGAAATCCAAAAAGTTGGCAAGTAGTTTCTTCCGGTTCGTGCTTGAAATTTTTGAAACAAAGCAGTTTTCAAATTCAGACAAATCTGTTTGAATTACATTGTCCGGAGTCAAGTAGCCATTTGGGGCAAATTGTAGCATTTAATTCGTAATGTTTTGCGCAAATGTAATTCTTGAAATCAATTTTTAAAGATTGTGCAAATAAAAATTCTATGATAAAAACCCTCGGCATCGTTTTCCGCACCGTCAAATTTGGCGAAACCAGCGTCATTTCCGACATTTTTACCGAAGAAAAAGGACTGCACGCGTTCGTCGCAGGCAGCGTCCGCACGGCCAAATCGCGGATGCCGTTCAACCTTTTTCAGCCGATGACCATCGTGGAAATGGTCGCATATTTTCGCGATGACCCAAATTCCGTGAACCGTTTGAAAGAAATCCGCGCTGGGCACATTTTTCAATCCATTCCTTTTGATATCCGAAAAGGCGCGGTGGTGCTTTTTATGGCCGAGGTTTGCCGAAAGAGCATCCACGAAACGGATGAAAACCGGCCACTTTTTGAATATTTGGCAGATTTGCTCTCTTTTCTCGACCAAACGACGGAGCCGATTGCCAATATCCACCTGCATTTTTTGTTGGGATTGTCCGCGTTTTTGGGTTTTCAGCCACAGGACGATGATTTTGATGGCGAGGCGTTTTTTGATTTGAAAGAAGGCGTTTTTTTGCCCGTTCCGCCGATGCATCCTGCCTATTTGTCGCCGGAATTATGTGCGCCTATGGTTGATTTGCTGCGCTCGTCGCTCGAAAATTGCCATGAAATTGAAATTCCGAGAGAAATTCGGCGGCAGTTGTTGGGTCAGTTGTTGCAATTTTACCAATATCACGTGACGGGTTTTTCGGAAATCCACACGCCGGAGATATTGGAAGAAGTGTTGGGATAAAATAAAAAAAGCCCCCAATTACTTGGAGGCTTTCAAAATTTGAGCGGAAAACGAGATTCGAACTCGCGACCTCGACCTTGGCAAGGTCGCGCTCTACCAGCTGAGCTATTTCCGCAAGAATTATAATTTATTAACTTTCCTTCGAAAGCGGGGCAAAGATAAACGTTTCACTTTTCCACGGCCAAACCTTCCGCTGATTTTTTTTCAAAAAACTTTTCCACAAAAAGTCTTGGTGAAAAAACTGGGTCAAGATTTTTTAAAATTTTTGTAAAAATCTGATTTGTCTGCCACAACATCTTCGGTCGGTTGATTTTCAAGTTTTCTCCGGTAATAAAAATAGGTTTCAATCTGCGCCCGCATCGGAATTTCAGAACCATTCCGGCGATATTCGTTCAAATCGTACCGGTCGATAATTCTCGCTTTCACGTTGTCTTGAAATTGAAAATTCAAGGTCGTCAAAATTTCCTGTTGCAAATCAGGATCGTAAACCGGGAAAGCCGTTTCGATGCGGTAACTCAAATTCCGGTTCATCCAATCGGCACTCGACAAAAAATATTTTGGTTGGCCACCGTTGTGAAAAACCAAAACACGGGCGTGTTCCAAAAACCTATCGACGATTGAAATGATTTTGATATTCTCGCTGAAACCTTCGATGCCCGGCACGAGGCAGCAAATCCCACGGATTATCATCTGGATTTTCACGCCAGCTTGCGAGGCCTCGTACAGTTTTTGGATGATTTCGCGGTCTTCCAAAGAGTTGAGCTTCAGGATGATAGCTGCCTCGATACCTTTTTTGGCGTTTTCAATTTCTTTGTCAATCAAGGCGTAAAAACCTTCGCGGAGGTTGAATTTTCCCACCAAAAGATGCTCGAAGGACTGCCGCGGCAATTTTACATTTTCCAAATATGAAAATACGGTAATCACCTCGGAAGTCAATCGTGTGTCGCAGGTAAACAGCCCCAAATCGCCATAAATTTTCGCGGTTTCCTCGTGAAAATTGCCGCTGCCGAGGTAGGCGTACATTTTTTGATGCCCATTTTCGGAACGCATCACGAGTGCTAATTTCGAGTGAACTTTCACGCCCGGAAACGAATAATGTACTCGAACCCCTGCTTTTTCCAATTTTTCACCCCAAAACAAATTAGTCGCCTCGTCAAAACGCGCCTTGATTTCGACAAAAACGGAGACCTGTTTTCCCAAATTCACGGCATCGATCAAAGATGAAAGGATGCGCGAATTTTTCGCCACCCGATATTGAACGACCTTGATGTGGGTCACTTTTGGGTCGCGGGCGGCGTGTTCAAAAAACTGGATCAACGTTTCAAAACTTTGATACGGAAAATGCAGCAGCCTATCTTTTTCAGCAATTTGAGCAAAAAACTGCTTCGGATTCGACATTTCGGGGTGGGGCAATGGCGGCAACGGCTTGTATTTCAGGTGATTAAGGTCGAAATCCGGGAATTTGAAAAAGTCAAAATTGTTGTGGTAACGGCCTTCCGGCAACATGTCGCCCTTGCTGAGTTCCAAAGTTTCTTTCAAATAACTCAACAAATGCCCCGGCATTTCGCGGTCGTAAACAAATCGGCTGGCCGGGCCGACCTGCCTTTTTTGCAGGCTGTTTTTGATTTTTTCAACCAAATCGCCCGAAAATTCATCGTCGATATAAAGTTCAGCGTCGCGGGTCAATTTTATCGAATACGTGTCCTGAATATCATAGCCCGGGAAAAGCCACGAGACCGAGTTGCGCACGATGTCGTCGAGTAAAATCAAACATTTCCGGTTGTCGAACGAGGGCAACAGCACGAAACGCGGCAACAGATCGCTCGGAATTTTCACGACGGCATATTCAGAAGCCGACATCGGCTGCTTTTTTCGGCGAAGATGGACTGCCAAATACAGATTTCCAGATGCCAAAAACGGTCGGATCCGCTGTTTGACCAACAAAACGGGCATGACGAACGGCAACAAATTGTCGTGAAAATAATTTTCCACAAATTGTTTTTGGGCGACATCCAAATCCAGCCGCCGCAAAATGTGGATGCCGTGCCGACGAAGTTCGGGCACTATTTGATTTTCAAAAATCAAAGAAACCTCTTCCTGCTGTCGATTGACGATTTCGTGGACTTCTTTCAACAAAGTTCGGGGGTCAAAATCCAGTTCGGCTTTTGTTTTTTTGCCCACTTTTTTCAAATTTCGCAGCCCCGCGACCCGAATTTTGAAAAATTCGTCGAGGTTGGAAGAGTAAATCGCCAAAAATTTGAGGCGTTCCAAAAGTGGTACCGCCGGGTCTTTCGCTTCTTGCAAAACACGGTAGTTGAACGAAAGCCACGAAACATCGCGGTGTTTTAAAGGTAAAAGTGCCATTTATTGCAGTTGATGGGTAAATAATTTGGGCTTAGTTTACTTTTGTCGCCACCCAAATCTTGGGGTAAATGTCTGAAAATCAATTAAGTTTTGACCTTTCCAGAAAAATTTTTAATAGAAATTTCATGCCAGATTGGCTCGGAATTCCCGGATTTTGAAAAAGCGCACAACGAGCCTCCGCCCGTTTCCATTCGTTTGAACCGAAAAAAAACGAACATCGCGCCGCCCGGGAGCGACCCGGTTTTGTGGCATCCCGATGGTTTTTATTTGCCACAGCGGCCGTCGTTTACCCTCGACCCGACGTTTCACGCGGGCGCATTTTATGTCCAAGAAGCCTCTTCCATGTTTTTGGATTTTGCGCTGCGGCAGGTCGCGGATTTTTCTAAACCCTTGAAAATCTTGGACTTGTGCGCTGCGCCCGGCGGAAAATCCACGCTGCTGGCGTCGATGTTGCGACCCGGAAATGGTTTTTTGGTGGCCAACGAATTTGTCCGGAACCGCACCGGTTCGCTGCGCGAAAACTTGGAAAAATGGGGTTTTCCAAACACTGCGGTGACCTCCGGCGAGGCCGCAGATTTTGGAAAAATGGAAAATTTTTTCGATGTCGTCGTGGCCGATGCGCCGTGCTCCGGCGAGGGGATGTTCCGGAAACCCGCCCGGCCAAGCCATGCGGACGGGGATGCGATTGCGCTGTCGGAATGGTCGCCCGAAAATGTGGAAATGTGCACCGTCCGGCAGCGAAAAATTTTGGAAGAAATCGCCCCGGCGGTCAAAACGGGCGGCATTTTGGTTTTTTCAACCTGCACTTTTAACCAAAAAGAAAACGAGGAAAACGTGTCGTGGCTGCTCGAAAACTTTGATTTTGAACAAGTTAGATTGGAAATCCCCGAAAATTGGGGCATCGTTGAAACGGACGGCGGCTACCGATTTTTCCAGCATCGGCTGCGCGGCGAGGGGTTTTTCATTTCCATTTTTCGAAAAAAATCAGGCGTGGCGGGCAAAATTTTGATGCCTTCAAAATTTGTCCACATCCGTCCGGCGGCCAAAAATTCAGTCCCAGAAATCCAAAAATGGCTGTCGCCAAATGTTGAAATTTCGTTTTTTGAAACGCCCGCCGGGGAAGTTTTGGCGCTGCCGACCCAGTTTTTGGACGACTATCTTTTGGTGGATAAATTCTTGAAAATCAAATGGTTCGGTACACCAATCGGCGAAATGAAGGGCAAGGATTTTGTGCCGAGCCATGCGTTGGCTTTGTCAGAATTGGCCTCGCGGGACTTGCCTTTTTTTGATTTGACACGCGACGAGGCATTGAATTTTTTGAGAAAAGAAACTTTGCCGGTGGCGGAAAATTGGCCGCGCGGTTTTGCTTTGGCAAAATTTGAAGGTTTGGCCATCGGTTGGGCGAAGATTTTGGCGGGGCGGATGAACAATTATTTGCCGGGCGAACGGCGGATCCGGATGCGTTGAAATGGTTTTTAGAAAATAAAAACCGCTACATTTGTCAAAAAATATTTAGAGAAATGGAATTACAACATCCACATTTTCCAAGAATTACCATCAATCCGGCTGTTTGCTCAGGCAAACCAGTCGTTCGTGGGATGCGTTTTCCAGTGGCGACTTTGCTCGGATATTTGGCGGGCGGGATGTCGGAAGATGAAATTTTGGCGGATTTTCCATTTTTAGAAAAAGAAGATATTCATCAGGCGCTCGCATTTGCGTCGTTTGCAATGGAAGACAATTTTACATTTCTTCAAATTGCAGAACGCGCATGAAATTTTTACTCGACGTTGGAATTACGCCTGCATTGGGTCGGCTTTTGGAATCGGAAGGCCACACATTTCGATATCTCCCCGAACACTATTCAAACAAAACTGCCGACATCAAAATCATAGTAATTGCCCTCGAAAATGGGGAAGTTATAATTACGCACGACCTTGATTTTGGAACTTTGCTATCTTTTTCAGGCCAATCCAAACCTTCCGTCATCCTGTTTCGTATTCACAAAGTCAACGCAGAAGTCTTTTTTCAATTGATAAAAACCAATTGGAATTCCATAAAAACGCCGCTCGAAATTGGTGCTTTGGTGGTGATAAGTTTGATTTCCATTAGAATTCGGCAATTACCAATTTGAATTTTCAATTTTTTCAGTCAAAAAATTAACAATGAAATTCTTTCCGAACATCATTTCCGACCCCGAAATCCTGAATGGAAAACCGTGCATCGCTGGCACGAGAATTAGTGTTGAACTTATCATGGAATGGCTGGGAACCGGTGGAACGCCAGAAAGCATTGCTGCAAAACATCCACTTTTGACACCTGCAATGGTTATGGAAACAATTCGATATGCTGCCCGTTTTTCGAAAAATGAAATCGTAATCGAAGTCCGTTCCAGAGCATGAAATTCCAAGATTTGCAATTTTTGACGGACGAAAATATTGACTGGGAAGTTGTGGCATTTTTACGGAAATTGGGTTTTGAGGTTTTTGATATCAAAGAAAACGAGTTGTTCCGAATGTCCGACCGCGAAATTTTGTAACTCGCATGGCGTGAAAAAAAGGTGGTGGTGAGCCAAGACAGTGATTTTGGAACGCTTATTTTTCGTGATTTGATGCCCGTTTTGGTGTAATTTATTTGCGACCTGGCCACGAAAAACCCGAAGTTCATGTGCAAACTTTTTCTTCCATTATGGAAACGATAACCAAAGTTGAAATTCCATTTATTTTGGTTGCAGAAAATTTTGGGGAATCGGTGAAAATCAGATTGCGAAATATCTAAATTTTAAAAATCCCAATTAAACCTCTTTCAAACCGCCCCGTCCAACCGCCAATTTTCCCTTCAAAAAATCGTGTCTCCCCAGTTTTCCAGTTTCCAAATTATCCAATTTTTCATTTCTTAAATTTTTAAAAATGGCTTCACTTTCACCATTGACCGGAACCCTCGGCAGAAGGCGGGCAACGCATTTGTTGCGCCGGGCGAGTTTTCGGTTTACCAAAGCAAAAGTGGACGAATTGGCAGGTAAAACCGCCGCGCAGGCCGTGCAAATCTTGCTTTCGCCGTCCAATTTGAAGGTTGCCGAACCACTTTATGGCGGCACGAACAATCAAAATGCAGTAAATCCGCCCGTTCCGTGGGTGGATTTGCACGTCTCGCAGCAGCCTGCGGAAGATTTTGTGCTGCGCCGTTTCATCACTTCGTGGTGGATAAATGAAGCATTGCAAGACAACGGCATCGGTTTTAAAATGCAGTTTTTCCTGCACCAATTCAACATCACGGACACGGTGACTGCTGGAAATTCCAATTTTTGGGACTACCTGAAATTGATTCGTTTTTACAAAACCGGCAATTTCAAAAAATTAATCACGAAAATGGTGGCCGACAATGTGATGTTACGCTACCTCAACAACAACCAAAACACGGCGGCGAACCCGAACGAAAACTTTGCCCGCGAGTTTTTTGAGTTATTTACGATTGGAAAAGGGCCGCAAATCGGGTCGGGCGACTACACCAATTACACCGAAGACGACATTGTCGCATGCGCAAAGGTGATGACTGGTTGGCGCACCGCGTCCCGTAATTTGGATGTTGCGCCGTATGCTTTGACCAATCTCGACCCCGACACGGGCATTCCGGCAGGTCAGCCGCGCCCGAACCAGCACAATTGGGAAGAGAAAAAATTTACCTCGAAATTTCAAAACCTGACGATTCCGGCCGTCACGGTCGCCTCGCAAAAAACGCAGCAAAAAATGCGCGACGAACTGCAATTGCTGGTTGACCGTGTTTTTGCGCAGGATGAAACGGCCAAAAATTTCTGCCGCCGATTGTACCATTATTTTGTGAGCCGAAATATTTCCGCCGAAATTGAAACGGACATCATCAAACCGTTGGCCACGACTTTTAAAAATAACAACTTCGACATCGCACCGGTTTTGTCGCAACTTTTTGCCAGCCAGCACTTTTTCGATGCCGACGATTCGGAAAATAAAGATGAAATCGTGGGTGGTTTGATAAAATCGCCGCTGGATTTGGCCTTGCAATCCATGTCGTTTTTCGGACTTGCGATTCCCGACCCGGTGACCCAAAATTTGCAGCACTACGCAACTTTGTTCAATTCGAGTGTCCAAAACTACATCCTGCAACCTGCTGGTTTGCCGCTTTTTTACCCGGACAATGTGGCTGGATACCCGGCATATTATCAAGAACCGGATTTTAACCGGAGCTGGTTCAACTCTGCAACAATTATTACCCGCTATAAATTGGGCCAAATGTTGCTCACCGGAAAACGGATAAACGGTGGCCAACTCGGCACGAAACTCAACATCGCAACTTGGGTGAAAAACAGCGGCACCATCACCGACCCGTCCGATCCGTATGTTTTGGTTTCCGACTTGATCGACTATTTGATGCCGGAAAAACCGGACGACAAACGGTTCAATTATTTTTACAACACCGTGTTTTTGGACAATTTGCCGCCCTACGATTGGACGCTCGAATGGAACAATTACTTGACTTCCGGCAATGCAACCGAAGTGACCATCCCGCTCGAACGGCTGATCCAGGAATTGATGTATTCACCAGAATTTCAGGTTGGTTGATTGGAAAATTGGCTTTTGGAAAATTGGTTGATTCGTCGGCCATGCCAAATGAACAAT
This sequence comes from Saprospirales bacterium, assembly GCA_031398055.1. Lineage (GTDB taxonomy): Bacteria > Bacteroidota > Bacteroidia > Chitinophagales > Saprospiraceae > M3007. The sequence continues at coordinate 11,265 of JANNMS010000024.1, forward strand.
TTGAAATTCAAACAATCAAGCAATCAATTTTTTCAAAAAAATGAAAAGAAGAAATTTTCTAAAAATAGCCGCTCCGCTTTCCGTCTCTCCTTTTGTCGTGAACGGAATGTCCATGCGGCCTTTTGCCAATTCAAAATTGGCAAAATTGGTGGGCGATTGCGACGGTATCGAAGACCGCGTGCTGGTGCTTATCCAATTAAAAGGTGGCAACGACGGCCTGAACATGGTCGTCCCCATCAACCAATATGACTTGTATTCGAACCTCCGCCCGACCATTCGCGTGCCGGACACGGGTGCCGGGAAATACATCAATTTGGACACGACTTTGAAAAATTCGAAGCAAGTTGGTCTGCATCCGATGCTCGCGCCCATCAAAAATATGTACGATGACGGCATGGTTTCGGTGATCCAGGGCGTCGGTTATTCGCAACCGAACCAGTCGCATTTCAAATCCACCGATTTGTGGATGACGGGCGGTGACGGCACGGCCGATAATTTCAACATCAAATCCGGTTGGATGGGTCGCGCGTTGCAAGCCCTTTTCCCCGATGTGCATGGCGCACCGACACCCGACATGCTCGATCCGCTCGGAATTCAGGTCGGTGACCAAAATATTTCCCTCGGTTTTCACACCGAAACCGAGCACGTCAATGCTTTGAATTTGACGGGGCAAGACCCGGCAGGTTTTTATTCTTTGATACAAACGATTGGCGGCCAGCCGATTTCGCCCGTCCCGGACACCGAATATGGCCACGAATTGGATTTTATCATGAACGTGGAGCGCAGCACGAATTTGTACGCGCAGCGGATCACCGATGTTTTCAACAAAGGAAAAAACATCGGGACTTACCCAACGGCCAACAATTTGGGCAACCAACTGAAAACAGTCGCTCGTTTGATAAACGGCGGTTGCAAAACCAAAATTTACCTCTGTTCGCTCGGCGGTTTTGACACGCACAACGCCCAGATTTTGAGCGAAGACATTTTGCAGGGCGACCACGCCGGATTGATGAAAACCCTGGCCGACGCGGTGAAAGCATTTTTCGATGACCTCAAATCCCTCGGCCACGAAGACCAAGTTACTGGCGTGACGTTTTCGGAATTTGGCCGCTGCGCCCGCGAAAATGGGTCTATCGGAACCGACCACGGCACGCTCGCGCCGATGATGGTTTTTGGAAAAAATACAAAAGCAGGTGTTTTGGGCGACAACGTGAACCTCTCGAATTTGACCAACGACAATCAATTGCAAGGCATGCAGCACGATTATCGGCAGGTTTTTGCGACACTTTTGCAAGATTGGCTCGGTGCAAACCATTGGGTGATGGAAGAAACGATGTTCGATGGCTACTCAAAATTGGGTCTCGTCGATGCCGCTTCTGTCGTTGACCCAGGGTGTTATCTCGGCGGCACGACGGTGATTGATGATACTTTCCGACCCGCACCGCTGACAATTTTCCCAAATCCTGCCCGTTTTCAGGCCGATATTTCGTTCGAGGCGATGGGCGATTTCGATGCCGCTTTGTCGGTGCACAGCCTCGGCGGACAGATGATTTATGGGAAAAATGTGCGGATTTTCAGCGGCAGCAACTTGTTTTACCTCGATGTGGCGAATTATCCGGCTGGAAATTATTTTGTCCGTTTGCAAAACCGGCAAAATGGGACGGCGGAAGTAACCAAATTGGCGGTCGTCCGTTGAATTTGAATTCGTTGTAATCTTACTTTTCTTTTCAAAAAGGCCACGCCGGGTTCGACGTGGCCTTTGTTTTTTGGGGAAAAAGCAATTTCATTTTTTCAAGGCTACCAACTTTTTCCTCAATTTTGGAACATAATCATTGACAATCTGCCAGACCATTTCCACATCCACTCCCCAATAATCGTGGGCAACGATGTTTCGTAAACCTTTGATTTTCCGCCATTCAATTTCTGGGTTTGCCAGAAAAAACGGTTCGGAAAGCCGCAAAACACATTCGCCGAGATTTACAAAATTCATCAAAATGGCATCCAGCCGCATTTCGTCGGCCTCCAATTCTTGCCAATTTGACAATAGTTTGGAAAAATCCTTGATTTTTTCCAAACATTCAACCATCCGTTCGACGGATTCTTTTTCCTTTTCAGACAAAGATTGCATCGGTCAATATTTTTTCACGAATGTCTTGGCGGAGAAATCGTTCGCGGGCGATGTCCACTTTCAAGCCCAATTTGGATTGGAAAAAATCTTGCAGCGAAAGCCGTTTGTCCAACAAATTTTCCGTCCCATCCTCAAATTCCAGGATGATATCCACATCACTTTCAACGGTTTGCGTGCCTTTGGCATATGAACCGAACAGGCCGAGTTTGCTGACGCGGTACGTTTTTTTCAAAAACGATTTTTGGTTTTTGAGGAAATCGAGCACTTGAAATTGGGTGTACATTGGATGAAATTTTGGGTAAAAATAGGGTGGTTTTTACAAAGTCTTCCTATTCTAAAAACTGAAAAGTACTATACTGGTGAGGGTCTCGATCACTTTGGAGAAGCCGGGGGAGAATCAAACTAATACATTAATTTCTCTAACCTGATTTTGTCTTTCTTTCTTACCATTAGGCTAAATTCATCAAACATAAAGGTCCATAATTTTTGTTGCGGTGGTAGTTTCCCTTTCTTTTTTAAAATTCTTAAAGTTTGCTCAACTTCAATAGATGTTATTTCATAGGACGAAATATGATAATCAGTCATTGCAACAATTTCATCTGCTGCATTCATTGATTTTCTTAATTCATCCCAATCTAAACCAATCATTTCAAATTCAGGGATGGCTAAATCAGGTATTTGTTGTAAGGTTTTTGGCATTACCATACCTCCATTATGAGCAGCAACGCATCTTAGTTTATATGATTTTGTCCAGATAGTTCTGTTGTTTCCATAATCAATGTTGAATAATTTCTCAGCAAACTTTAAAGGTTCCGGTATTGAAGATTTACCTAAAATTGGATTGCCAAGCGCATCTCCAATTTCATTTAAAGTCAATAATTCGGTATTTGAGGATGAATGCTTTAAATAACCTTTGGCTGCAAGAAAATTAAAGGTAATATCATGAAGGTAAGCTTCAAGTGATGCTGAGGTAACTATCAGAATATGTAATCTGGCTCTTTCTAAGTATTTTGGAAGCCAATCAATTGTTTCTGAAACTTTTTTTGGATGCATTCTCCTATCAAATGAACAACCAATAACATCAACAATAAAATCATCAGGATTTGCATTCTGAGTCTGTTTTATTATGCTTTCCACACCAATTTGATGTGTCCAATATATTTTAGAAAGGTCATGTAACTTTTCACGAAACCTCCTAAAAGCCAATGTAGTTTGCCAAGACTTATTAATTCCCATAAATTATTTTTTAAGTGTAAAACAAAAAAATGGTAGAGCATTAGCCTAAAATTGGGTGAGCAAGTTGTTTTAATTATGAATATTATTGACGATTTGGCTATAATTAAAAATTATGTGAGAAGAAGCAGTTGCTTTTTTCTGTAAATCATCAAGAATCCAAACTATGGCTTGAATATCTGGGTTTGTACTAAAAATATGATATTTTCCAACTTCAATTGTGGGTGGTTCCGCTCCTGAAACATTGATTATCGCCATGTTTGATGCTATTTTAACAATTGCATATTGGCCTGCAACATGAATTATTTCTGGGCGTCTTCCCATTGGAATATTAGGATTCAAGCAATAAAAATCATTTAAATGGCCTAAAATTGTTTCAGCACTTAAACCATTTGAGGCATAAACTATTTTATATGGCCATGCTTCATACCCCTCAACTTTAAGTGTAGGATTTATCCTATTTCCTAGGGGTTGTGTAAGTGGTATTGAAGCAATTCCTTCCAAAGCATCAAACAATTGATTTTTATCTAAGGTGGATTTGATAGATGCAACACCCAAACAGCCTTCTACTGGGCTAAAAGATTTCCCTTTTCCATCTGGATTAAGAAAATTATATCTTGGAGTGGTATCAGTGGATATTATCAAGTCAAGCTGTTTGGACTCTTCACCTTCTCCACTAAATAAAAATCCGCCTAAAAAAACATTGCATTTCGATGGAGCATGTTGTTTTAAAAACTCGGCATAAATTAGCTCTCTTGATAAGCCAATGTCGGAAGTATTTGGAAAAATTGAGCCAGCATCCGCTTCACCTCGCAATACTTCACCAACTTTCAAAAAGTATTTTCTTAGTCTTTCGTAAAATGGTTTTGTCATAATTTACTATTTATAAAATGTAAAATGAATGTTTTAATTTTAATGAATTGAACTTTTACTATTTAAAAAACCTTCACACCAACTCCACCACCGTCACCCCATCCCCTCCCTCCTTCGGTTCCGGATGGAAAAAAGTGCCCACCGACCCCCGATATTCCCGCAGTTTTTGTTTCACCAAATTCCGCAGCGTCCCATTTCCTTTGCCGTGCGTGATCCTCAAAATCGAGGCGTTCGCCATCAAAGCATCGTCCACAAATTTTTCAATGACCATCATAGCCTCGTCTTTCATCATGCCCCGGATGTCGAGTTTCGATTCAAAACCGGCGGCCCGGTCGAGGTCGGCCATGTTGCTCCACGAGGCCGTTTTCGTCGGTTCGACGGCAGGCAACAGGTCGCGGAGCGGCACATTTATCGTCAAATCGCCCATTTGGACAAAGGCTTTTTTGCCGGAAATGTCCACCACTTTGCCCGTCGCGCCGCCCGCCCGCAGTCGGACGTGTTTTCCAATTTCAATTTTTGCGGACAAATCGGGCGCGGCCTGTTCTATTTTTTGAATATCGGCGTGGATTTCGTCCACTTTTTGGACAATCGAGGCGCGGCTCGCTTTGATTTCGTCGGCCACGGCGCGCGCCTTTTCCACACTTTTTTCCTCTTTTAAAGTTTTTATCAACTTCTCGACCTCGCGCTGCGTGTTGGATTGCTGGCGGAGTTCGTGTTCTTTTTGGTCGAGTTTGAGTTGTTTTTTCTTCAAATCCAGTTCGCCGTGCATCGCATCGTAGGTTTTGACGAGGCGGTCGAGGTTGCGTTCTTTTTCGGAAATGGACTTCAATTTTTCCTCCAATTCCTGTTTTTCGGCCTGCAATTCAATCAAAATATCGTCCACCGCCGTTTCGCTGCCCGTCCGTTTTCTGGCAAAATCTATCAAATGTTTCGGTAGCCCACTTTTTCCGGCAATCTCAAAAGCATAACTGCTGCCCGGCCTGCCGACTTTCAATTCGTAGGTCGGTGACAACGTGTCCTTGTCAAAATGCATATTTCCGTTCAAAATCCCCGTGTTTCGGAAGGCAAAAACCTTCAAATTCGAGTAGTGCGTCGTCACCACCGCAAAAACGCCGCGCCGGTGCAACTGCTGCAAAACGGCCTCGGCAATCGCGCCGCCGGGTTTCGGGTCGGTGCCGCTGCCCATTTCGTCAATCAAAACGAGGGTTTCCGGCGTGGCTTTTTCCAAAAAAATGCGGGCATTTTGCAGCCGTGAAGAATAGGTCGAAAGGTCGTCGTCGAGGCTTTGTTGGTCGCCGATGTCGGCAAAAATCTGGTGAAAAATGCCCATTTCACTCAAATCGTGCACTGGCACGAGCATCCCGGACTGCACCATCAATTGCAACAAACCGATGGATTTCATGGCCACCGATTTGCCGCCGGCGTTCGGCCCGGACAAAACGAGGATGTGGTTTTCGGCGTGCAGCCGCAAATCGAAAGGCACCGTTTTTCGGTTCTGGCCTTTGTTTTTCAAATATAAAAGTGGATGGTACGCTTTTCTCAAATTGATAATCGGTTTTTCCCGCAAAATGGGCATCGAGGCTTTCATCGAAATGGCGAGCCGACCTTTTGCCGAAATCACGTCAAATTTGATCAACATTTCCAAATAACTCCGCAGGGTGGGCGAGTACGGCCTGATTTTGTCGCTCAAATCTTTCAAGATTTTGAAAATCTCGCGGCGTTCCTCCATTTCGAGGTCGAAAATGTCGTTGTTGATTTCGACGACCGCGTCGGGTTCGATAAAAACGGTGCGCCCCGAGTCTGATTCGTCGTGGATGATGCCCTTGATTTTGCGTTTGTGCTCCGCCGGGACGGACAAAACGCGGCGACCGTTCCGGAAACTTTCCGGGTTTTCGGAGAGCATATTTTTCGAGCGGTATTCTTGGACGAGTTGGCGAAAACGGTTGTCGAGTTCCCGGATTTTGCCCTGAATGTCGCGGCGGATGCGCATCAATTCGGTCGAGGCATCGGGGCGGATTTCCCCTTTTTCGGTAAAAATGGCATTGATTGCCTTTATCAAACCGTCGTCGAAGGACATCTGGCGCACCAATTCGTAGAGTTTTGGGTAAATTTCCTTTTTCTGCCCACCGAAATATTTGAAAACGTCGCGGGTGATGTACAAAATCTGGACAATCTGCTGGAACGACTCGGCGGTCAAAGTATAACCTTCGATGTCCAACAATTTCAGCGCAGGACGGATGTCGGAAAACGTGGCAATCGGGAAACGGTCGCTTTTTTCGAGGGTCAATTTGAACTCAGAAATCTGCCAAAGTTCGCGGTCAATCCACCCGAAATCGGTGGAAGGTTGGAGGTTTTCGACGATTTCCACGCCCATTTCCGTCAGGCACTCGCGCCGCAGCAGTTCTAAAACTTTGTCGAATTCTAATTTTTGGAAAACGTCTTTTGGTTCGAAATTCATTGTCGAATAGTTTTTGTGTGGAACAGGTCGGGAAAAATTTTGGTTGCAAAAGTATTTGAAAAAATCAAGGGCATTTTTTTAATCCACATCCCAAACTCGCCGCTTGCTACCACCGTTTTTTAAAACCACCCACCCATTTTCCCTCGCCATCCTCAAAACCCGTTTCCTCAATTTTTTAGGGTAAAAATTTTTAAAAATCACCCCAAATCTCGACCGCTTTTTGAAAACCCCAGCCTCCGCCAAAACATCATAACTCGCTGACGCGCAGCGCATTCCGAGAAAAGCATAATCGTATGGACATTGAAAAATGTAAGATTTTGCGAGGCTATCGAGCGCGTTTTTTTGTTTTTGGGAAATGGGAATTTTCACCGTCGTCCGTTCCAAAACCGAGGAATCCGAGCCAAAATATCCCCAAAATTCCGCCTGCGTTTTTAATGAAAATTGGCTGTGGATATTTTTTCGGTGGGCAAACCAGTGGAATTTGCCTTTTGATTTGAAATCAAGCACCCGGTTGGGTTCAATTTCGAGGCCGACGTGGCCACCCAAAATTCCGCCGCGCCACTTTTTTTCGATGTTTTTAAATTCCTTTTTTGGCCGCGAACCATGAATAAAATGGACTTGGACATAAAATTTTTCCTGTGAAAAAAGGCCAATTGCCAACGTCAAATTGAAAATCAAAAGCAGGAAAACCCTTTTAATAACTATAAAAATATCCATTTTTTTCCCAAAATTGGCTTTCAAATTTCAGTGCTGAAAATTTATGAATGCAGCGTTCGACGGGCTTCAAGTCGTATGACGATTAAAAACCCATTTTAAGTTTCAAAAAATTGGGCTCCATGTTTCATCAAAAAAAAGTGATGATTCACTCAATGATTTCAAATCCTCAGACAAGATTGAAATAATTTGATGCAAAATTAGAGCGTAAATGATGTTGAACAGTCAAAAATTCAAGTCGGCGATTCAACATTTTTTCTCTCAAAAAATCCTGTTCCGGTGAAAACAACCCTCAACACAGATTCTTCATCCATTTTTATATTTTTTTTCGCACCAACATTTCGATTAATTATGAAAGACATCTCCTTTTTCATCGCATTTTCAATCTCCATTTTCTGCCATTCCATTTCAGCCCAAGAAGGTTGGGAAATTACTTACGGAACGCCTTCGGTGGTGGGTCGTGAAGTTTTTCATGCGTCGGATGGTAGATTTTTGGCGGTTAGTCATTTGAGTCCTGATGTATTTGGACAAGAGACAAATGGCGTACAAGTTTCCAAAGTCACTTCGGATGGCCAAGTTTTATGGGAAAAGGATGTCGTTGGTCTAAATGGAAATCATTTGGTCGCATCGAAAAATGCAGATGGTTTTTTGCGCGTCGGTAGTTTCGTTGAAAATGTTGGCCCAATTGGTTTTCGGGTGGTGACGCTCGACGAGGCCGCAAATCTTGTTGGCCAATATCTCGTGCCATTGCCCGGCCTGCTCGACAATTTTTACGGTGCGGCGGTAATGCTTTCAGATGGAGGGATTTTTATCTCTTATCCTCGTGAAGATTTTGTCAGTGGAATTCAATGTCTGCGTTTCGATAAACAAGGGGTTCAGGTTTTTACCACGCTTTTGCCAAACGATAAACCTGAAATTTACGATGGCAACTTGTTGGAATTGCCAGATGGCAGTATTCTGCTAATTCATCGAAATTATGAGACACGTCAAATTAAAGTGGCATCAATTCACCAAAAAGGGCAAATAAATTGGGACAAACAACCGATTCCCGATTTGAACAGTTATCATTCGGTGCTTCGCCTTTATTTTTTAGGACAAGGCCAAATAGCAATTTGTGGCCGATGGCTTTTGCAAGGCAATCAAGATTTGGGCTCGCATATTTTCTCAATTGATTCCCAAACGGGCAATTTGCTTTGGCAAAATGATTTTGAGGAATTCCCATTTTGTGAATTCCGAACAGCAATTTCGGACGGGCTGGGAGGCGTGGTTGTCTTGGCTGATGATGTGGTTAGGACGGCTATGTTTAGATTTTCAAATACTGGGCAAAAGATTTTTTCAAAGTCTTTCGATGTTTTGGGTACGAAAATCATAAAAACACTGGATGAAAACTTTGTTTTTGGCGGAGTGCAATATGTTCCTTTTGGAACGGGCGGGGGAGGATGGGTCTCGGACAATGTTGGCTGGGTGAAATTTGATAAAAATGGGAACACAATTTGGAAAACAATCGGTACAAAATCTTCCGGCAAGGGGACTTATGTGCCTCGAAGCATGATTTTTGACAACACCGGTAATCTTATTTCCTTTGGAAATTATCGTGAATCTATTACGACGCCAAACTCGTCAACCAGTCTTGCTCCACTTAATCATTTTGCTAAATTGCTGCCCGATGGCCGATTATACCGTCGTTTAATAAGAGGACAAGTTTTTTATGATTCAATAACAAATTGTCAAAATGACTTGCCAGAATCTACCCTTGAAAATTGGATGGTCAAAGCCACGGCAAACGGAAAAGAGCGATTCACACAAACTTCTGGCGACGGGCAGTTCAATCTTTGGACAAACGACAGCCTCACCGACTTGCAATTGATTCCAAAAAATGATTTTTGGGGCGTTTGCCAATCTTCTTATCCCATTGTTTTTTCTCAAAGTGATACGGCTTTTCAAAACCTACCGGCAACTGCCGAAATCCTTTGCCCGCGTTTTGATTTGAGTGCCGGGACTTGGTTTTTGCGGCGGTGTTTTGACAATTTTTACAAAATTTCATGGTGCAATTCAGGCACGGTGCTTTCCAAAAACACTCACTTGACCGTCAAATTGGACTCGTTTTTTGAATTTAAAGCCGCAAATTTCCCGCTCGTCGCTCAAAATGGGCAAGAACTTACATTTGATGTGGGCGATGTGGCGGTCGGGGATTGTGGTTTTTTGAACCTCGAATTTTTACTTTCCTGCGATGCTGATTCGGCACAGATTCATTGTCTTTCGGCAAAAATCCGGGCTGAAAATGTGGATTGTCTGAACCAACCCGGAGCAGCCGGTGAAACAACCGATTGCCAACCGAACCGAGGTTCATTTGACCCAAATTCAAAACATGGATTTATCGCCGGAACTGAAAAGGAAGGAGAAGTGGCCGCCGTTTCGGAAATTGAATATCAAATCAATTTTCAAAACACGGGGTCGGACACGGCTTTTTTGGTGACGCTTTTGGATACACTTTCCGATAAATTTGATGTGGAGACAGTGGTTTTTGGGGCATCGAGTCATCCGTATCGTTGGAGCATTTATGGGCAAGGTGTTTTGAAAATTGATTTTCCGGGAATCCGGCTGCCCCACAAGTCTCAAAATGAAACTGCTTCGCAAGGTTTTGTGAAATTTAAAATAAAAATCAAACACGACCAATTGTTTGCTGGAAATGAAATTGAAAACGCTGCGGCCATTTATTTTGACTTTAATAAACCAGTAATCACCAATAAACATCAATTGCGTTTTACAACAACTGACACAAAAACGAAAAGAAATGATGTTGTTAGTGCTATGATTTTTCCAAATCCGGCCAGCCAAGAAATCTACCTTAATTTTTCCGAGAAAATATTACCGCCGATAGTTTTGGTTAAAATCTTCAATCAAAAAGGGCAGTTTATCAAAGCCCTTTCTTTACCAAATTCATCAACAAACTATCCTAAAATTGATATTTCTGATTTATCAGAAGGTGTTTATTTTCTTCATGTTTTGCTGCCCAATCAAATGAATTTTGTGGAAAAGTTTACAGTATTTAACAAACAATGATTTGAGTTTGCCAATTCGTCTGACGACTTTGAGTCGTCAGACGAATTGGCATCGAAAAAAATCCGTAAAAATCTGTGTCATCCGCGTTCCAATCCTGCCAAAACCGCCTCGCCATCCAAACTCAAATCGCCCAATTTTACCGCCGAAATCGTGTTCACCAAACCTTCCCGAAAAGGCATTTCAATTTTCACATAATTATCTGTAAACCCAGAAATCAGCGCGGGATTTTTATGTTGTTCAAACAAAACAGGCCGCACCGTGCCCAAAAACTGCCGATAAAATTCACGCCTTTTCATCTCCGAAAGTCCGCGAAGTGCTTGATTTCGGCGGCGTCGTTCCTCGATTGGGACAACTCCCGGCATCTCGGCAGCTGGCGTGTTTGCCCGTTCGGAATAGGTAAAAACGTGCAAATACGACACGTCCAGATTTTGGATAAATTGATAGGTTTCCAAAAAATCAGACTCTGTTTCTCCCGGAAAACCAACGATGACATCGCAGCCGATGCAAGCGTGCGGCATTTGTTTTTTGATGTTTTCGACCCGTTCAAAATACAGTTCGCGGCGGTACCGGCGGCGCATTTCAGCGAGTTGTTTATTATTTCCAGATTGCAATGGGATGTGAAAATGTGGCATAAACCGTTGACTGTCAGCGACAAACGAAATAATTTCATCCGTCAATAAATTCGGTTCGATGCTCGAAATCCGAAAACGCGAAACCGTTTCAATTTTATCCAATTCAAAAACAAGGTCGGCAAAAAGTGCTTCTTTTCTCGCCCGTTCGCCTTCAATCACCGCCGTCCCGTTCCCAAAATCTCCAATATTTACGCCGGTCAAAACGATTTCGCGGCTGCCCATTTTTGCGATTTCGCGGGCGTTTTTCACCACATTTTCAACGGTGTCGCTGCGGCTGCGGCCTCGTGCCTGCGGAATCGTGCAAAACGTGCATTTGTAATCGCAGCCGTCCTGCACTTTCAAAAACGTGCGCGTCCGGTCGCCAAAAGAATATGAGGCATTGAACGTGTTCACCTCGCGGATTTCCCCGGCGGCGACCATGCCTTTGCCTTGCATTTTTGACAAATCATCCACAAATTCCAAAATCCTGAATTTTTCGCCCGCGCCCAAAACCAAATCCACGCCCGGAATTTCGGCAATTTCCTGCGGTTTCAATTGGGCATAACAACCCGTGACCACGACAAATGCACCCGGTTGTGTCCGCAACGCTTGCCGAACGATTTTTTTGCACTCGCGGTCGGCCTGCTCGGTGACTGAACAGGTGTTGATGACGAAAATGTCCGCGCCATCCTCAAATTTGACGGGTTGATAACCGCCCTGCTCGAACAATCGGGCGAGCGCGGAGGTCTCCGAGAAATTGAGTTTGCAACCCAAGGTGTGAAAAGCAACTGTCCGAGGAGACATTTTTTTGAACGATAAACTATGAACGATAAACTATGAACGTTTTGGAAACGTGCATTTTTTTGAGATGGCGAAGGTAAGAAAACTGGGGGGATGGGAGCACGGGTGACGCAGATTGGACGGATTTTCGCGGATTTTCTTTATTTTTCCAGCAATTCCTGCATTCTTTTGAACTCCGGCGAGGTGGTTTGCGTGCCTTTGCAACCGAGTTCCGCCACCCGTTCTTCGATGTGTTTGATGCGGTTTTTTGGGCTGGGGTGTGTGCTCAACCACTGCGGCGGCTGGCCGGCAAACCCTTCGATTTTTTTGAAAAAACCTGCCGCCCCGTCCGCCCGGATGCCGAGACTGCACAAATATTGGACTGAAAAATCATCCGCCTCGGTTTCAAAATCGCGGTTGTATTTCAGCGAAGTGATGCCGACGACCATCATTTTTAGGCCGTCGCTGTTTCCCAAAAGAGCATCAGTGATTCGCCGGGCGGGCATCGTTCGAGTGACTTGGCGGGTGTAATGTCGGTTGGCGGCGTGGGCGATTTCGTGCGCCATGACCCCGGCGAGTTGGTCTTCGGAATCCACAAATTTCAAAATTCCGGTAAAAATAAAAATGTAGCCGCCCGGCGCGCAAAAGGCATTTTCGACCTCGTCGTCGTTCATAATTTTAATTTTCCAATCAAAATCGCGGGCGTGCGCCACTTTTCCGGTCGCCAAAATGCGGTCGCGCATCCGGTTGAGGTATTTGTAAATTTCCTCGTTGCCTTTTTCGGGTAGCACCGGAGCCATTTTTTCCATGTCGAGCGAGACCAATTTTCCGATGTTCGAGTCGTCGGTCAAACTGAAAAAATTGGTGCCAACGGGCAATTCTTTTCCGCAGCGGCAACCGGAAAATAAAAAAATCAGCGACCAGCCAAAAACAGCAAGGGTTTTTGAAAAGGAAAATTTTTGCGGAAAATTCATTTGAAATTTTTTTTTTGAAAATAACGGCAGGCAGTTTCGGATGTTTTTAAAACAAAGATTTGCCTAAAATTTTTTCAAAAAAGGCCAATCACTCGCCCCACAAAACTCCGGCAACCAATTTTTGATGCCAGCCGTCGCGTTCCAAACTGATTGAAATGCAAAGGTAAATTGACCGTGCGGCCGCGACCAAATTGGGTCGGTCAATCCATCGGCAATGAAAATCGGTGTCGGTTACAGGCAGGTCGTAAAATGTTTCGCGGTGCGAAAAACCGAGCCGGAGTTGGCTGCCCCATTCTTTGAAAATCAGTTTTGGTTCGTCGGTTTTTATCAAAACGATGGAGCGGTCGAGGTGACCGATGTTTTCGTGGCGGATGCTTTTTGAGCGAGAACCGAGGATTTCTTGGCATTCGCAGTCGGCCAATTGGTCGAGGTTTTCGCAGCGGCAATGCAAAAAACTTTCTTTTTGAAATTCTTTTTTCAGGTAAAAAACATTCTCGGTTTGATAATTTTCAGGGCAGGCAATTCCGGCATCGAACGAAACAATGTCCAAAAGTTGAATATGTTTGGTGGTGAGATTTGGCACTGCGCCGAACTCAGTTTCGGAAACCGGGCGGATCCATTTTGGCTTGCCGTCAGGCTGCCTGGTGAGTTGCAATTTTTGGTTTTCGTCGCGGAAAACTTCGATTCCGGCGAGGCAGCGGCCGCCGTATTTTCTGGAATTGGCCAGACAAATCAACTGCTTTTTCATAGTAAAATTGGTGTTTAGTTATTGGTTATTAGTTATTGGGAAATTGGTTATTAGAAAATTGGGATACTCCAATAACCAATTTTCCAATTTTCCAATAACCAATTTCCCAATAACTAATCAACTAAGTGCGTGATTTTCAAGTTGTTGTGTCTTTGTGCGAGGTATTCGGCAAGGAGTCGGCGGTGGCATTTTTCTGGTTTGTGTTCGCTGCACAAAAGGCAGTGGCCGTGCAATTCTTCGGGGCTTATTTTTTGTCCGATTTTTCGCAGGTCGAGCAAGTTCAGGTATTCAAATTTGTATTCGTCCCACGTCAGTTTTTTGTCGCGGTAGTTCCGCATCATTTCTAGTTCTGGGGCAAAATCCAGTTCGTGGCGGTAGCCAATTTTACCAATTTCTTTGGCAAAAAAAGCGAGGTCGGGTGTTTTTGCATAACCGGAAAGTTGCCCGCCGGTGTTGATTCGGGTGTCCACAATTTGAGTTACGCCGTTGGTTTTCAACAAGTTGAAAAATTTTTCGGCGGATTTTCCAGTGAAACCGATGGTGAAAATTTCAATCATTTTTGGGTTCGTTTTTTTTCCAGCCAATTTCTTGATTGACCAATTTGTAGGCAAATTTGAGTTGCGCCGCAGCATCAATTTCAGGTTCAAAAAGCGAGGGCTGCGGCAGTTTCTTTTTGTATTTTTCCAAAAGTTCAAGTTCCATTTCGGCTTGCGTCAGGAATGTTTTATCTTTTAAAATGTGCAAAATTTCAAATCCGGCTTGCGCCAAAAACACAGAAACCATCGAAAAACGATGACATTCGAGCGGCTCGGATTCGGAACACATCAAAGCCGGGCGGAAACCTTTTTCCAAACCTGCATCCAACCGAGCGACGCCATTTTTGAACGCTTCTGTTTTTTGGACTTTCAAAAAATCCACGCGACCGTCGGCATCTTGAACTTTTGGGTTTTCGTGCCGTGCCCCAAATTCTTCGGCAAAATGCAAATATTCGATTCCATGTCTTTTCAAAAACGCAGCGAGTGTTCGGCCGTTGAACTGCGGATTAAATAAACTCGCGGCAACGCTGCGGATATCCACCACGCAATTGATTTTGAAATTTTGGAGCATTTCCAAAAAATACTCTGCCGAATGGGTCGAATGGCCGATGGTGTGGATGATTTTTTCCTTTTTCACAGAAGCAAATGTAAAATGATGGGAATTGAAAAACCTGCGGTGGCTGGTTTTTGGGCAAACATATTTATTTTTTGTTTTGAAATGGGCACAAAAAAAACGGGCGTCTCGCAAGAGACGCCCGTACTTAGAGTGAGTGTTCGGCGAGTTTCCTCGCGTACAAGTCCAAAGTTTAAATTTTGTAGCGGGAAAAAGAGGGGTAAAAAAGTAAAAAAGGGGTAAACTTAGGTTCTCACCAAAATTTTACCCCTTTTTCACTTTTTACTCCTCTTTACCCCTTTACTTGTATTTACGTTTATTTTTTTTCTTCTTCACTTTGAATGCATTTCCTGCGGTGTCTTCATTTCCAGTTGGGCCACCCGTACGGGTTTGGGCGCAACGGAAACCAACGGCACGGCTGGATTTGTCTTCATCCAAATACCGACGTGCGCCAGGCGACAGCCAAAATGCACGGTCAGCCCACGAGCCACCTTTGATGACCCGTGCTTTATCGTTAATCAAAGTGGAAACACCGTAACGATACTCAACTTCCGATTCTTTGTCACCGTCCAAAAAGTTATAAACTTCCGGGCGTTTGTAGTTGTCGCGAAGTGCGGTTTCGGTGGTGTCGGCCAAGCGGTATTTCAAACGACCGAGACTGTCTTTCGGAACTGGCGCGCCGGTCGTCGGGTCAATTTCTTTGTGTTGGAAAATATTGCCACGATATGGGTTCAAATCATGGTTTTCCACGTCGCTCAAATCCATCGAAGTCAACGGACGGAACAGGTCAGAAGTCCATTCGTTCACGTTTCCGGCCATGTTGTACAAGCCGTAATCGTTCGGCCAGTTGACATCCACGGGCGACGGCGTGAAGGCTTTATCGTTCAAAGCACCTGCCATACCACCGTAATCACCCGCACTGCGTTTGAAGTTGGCTAGCATTTTACCTTGATATTTGTTGCGTTTTTGGTAGCGGACGGTGTTGCCGTTCCAAGGATAAAGGCGACGATCGGTAATCAATTCGTCTTTGCTCGAATTTTGGTTGCCCAAAAGTGCAAGCGCAGCGTATTCCCATTCTGCTTCCGTCGGGAGGCGATAATCGGGCAAAACAATACCGTCTTCGAGGCGAACATTGCGCTCTTCGCCCGTTTTGTAATCTTTCAAACCTTTGCGTTTCGCGCCTTCGTACTGGCCGACGAGGTAAGCCTCGGTCACGAAGTTGTCTTCGTTTTTCTGCTCTGGATTTTCGTTCAAGATGCCTTTTTCAATCAAAATCATCTCGTTGACACGGTCGGTACGCCATTTGCAGAACTCATTTGCCTGATGCCAATTTACACCAACAACCGGGTAATTGTCGTAAGCCGGGTGGCGAAAATAAGTTTCAACCAAAGGCTCATTGAACTCCAATTCTTCGCGCCAAACCAACGTATCCGGCAAGGCTTTTTTCCAAACTTCGGGGTAAGTTTCCCCGTAAACCCGCAAAATCCAGTACAGATATTCGCGGTAGTTGATGTTGGCAATCTCCGTTTCGTCCATGTAAAAAGACGAAACCGTGATGCGGCGCGCGATGTTGTTCCATTCGTAAGTCACGTCCTGTTCGGTGAGACCCATCGTGAAAGTACCGCCTTCGATAAGTACCAAATTTGGTCCCGTCGTCTGGCCTTTGTAATCCACTTTTTCGAAACCACCCCATTTCTGGTCGTTGTATTTCCAGTTGGTGGTGGATGAACGTTCTTTTTTGCCGCCGCAACTGGCTGCCAATAGCCCTGCGAGGCAAAACAAAAACCCGTAATTGAGCAGTTTTTTCATTATTAAATTCAAAGTTTATAAATAAATTCGTGTGGCAAAAGTAGAAAAAAGATTGGTTTCCAGAGTCCTCGGTTTTTCCAATTTTATATTTTGCTGGATTTTGGACAAGATTCATCGAAACATATTGAAACAATCTTGAAGTTGGGCGGCTTTGTGCTTCTTTTTTAACACTTCATCTTTATCCAACAAAACACCCAACGTGATTTCATAAGTCCCGCCCGAACGCCCCGCCAAACCCGAAACCGTGATATCATAACTCAATCCGACCTTAAAAATTCCTTCCCGAAACCCCATTAACAAAATCGCCGAATCCGAATTTCGCAACGTGTGCCGGTACCACAAACCCGTAAAAACCGACCCAATCCCAGCATACGCCCCTAAATTAATTTGCCGGTACGGCCCCTGCGAAACAAACAGAAAGTTTGGGGACAAAAACGAGGCGGGTTTTTGTTTATTGCCTTTCGACAAAGTGATTTCCGTCCCGCCGTGAAAAGTATATCGCAGCGGCAAACCACGCGAAACGTTGTCATTTACCAATAAAAAACCCTCGTTTGGCGTGTTCAAATGCTGCAAAGCCGCACCGAGGTACAGTTTTTCGGAATACAAAAGCAGTCCGCTCGAAATATCAAGTTTGGTTTGCGTCAATTGTTCCGGACGAGTTTCGAGGTTCGAGCCGGGCGTGATGCCGCCGAGCGGGTCGATATCATCGGGAAAAACCAATTTATCCCAGTCCAAACTCGTCTGCCGTGCGCCCGCTTCGACGCCCAATTTCAAAAACAAACCTTCCGAAACCTGCAAACGATAGGCATAAATCGCCCCAAAATGGGTGGATTTGTAAATCCCCGCGCCCGCGTCGTCGCCTTCCAAAATGAAACCGATGCCGCTTTTCACCCTGTCCATTTGCTGTTCGTACGAAATCGCGTAAGTCCGGTAGGCATTGTTGAAGCCCGGCCATTCATTTCGGTACGCCAAACCGATGCGCGGCGCAAACGCACTGCCAGCAAAACCGGGGTTCACCGTCAAAGGCATGGCATAATATTGTGAAAAAATATTGTCCTGTGCCGTCGCCGCGGCGAGGCTAGCAAAAATTGAAAAGAGGAAAGCCGAAAGTTTATACATATATATGGTGTGAATTGGAGGTCGAAATTTATTTCGACCATGGAAAGTCGAAATAAATTTCGACCTCCATTTAATTTTTGAAAAAACGCCCCAAAACCAACCGCCCATTTTCTGCCCGACAAGAAACTTGATAAACGCCAGACGACAAATTTTTGACCGAAAGTTGCCCACCATTTTCAAAATTATTTCCTAAAAAAACGGTTCTGCCAATCGCGTCAGAAATCTGAACGTCAAATTTTTGGGAAAAACCTTCGCCCAAAATTTTAACAAAAACAAACTCGCCCGCCGGGTTGGGGAAAATTTCCAAACTCAAATTTCCATCTGAAATTTCATCCGTCGCAATCGAACAATTTGGGTCAAAAGCCGCTCCGGGCGACCCGCCGGGGCATCCCGCAAACCAAGAACCCGGCAAATTGGGCGATTCCCCAATCTTAAATTCCAAGGTTTTGCCCAAGCCATCCGCCTCGACCGGCCACGGCAACGAGTCCAAATAACAAACCGAGTGCCGCAAATTTCCCCCGGAATCGTACAAACGAACGACATCCGAACTGTTTGCAAAACCAAAATTGAAGGCTCCAACCTTGTTTTGAACCGTCGGATGTTCTGCTGAAAATTTTGCTAAATCATTAAAAAACACAATCCGGCCAGCAACCGGAACGGTTGTGTTTGCCGGAATGGTAAAGAAATTTTTGTCGTCGCTGTCCCGAAAAACCCATCCGCCCAAATTCAATGCGCTCGAACTTTGGTTAAAAATTTCAAACCAATCACCCGCGTCGTTCGCCGGGTCGGAGTGGTAATTTATTTCTGAAATTACCGGAAAATCGAGGCAAGCCGAAAATGCCTTGCCCGGCGAACCGCCGATGCATCCGGCAAACCAAGACTCCGGTTCGTTCGGGTCGGCGGTCAAATTTGAAAGTTCAAGCGTTCTGCCAAAACCGTCTGGTGTGCAAGGCCATTTTGAACCATCTTTATATTTTACAATTAAAAAAGTATCTTTTGAAAAATTGCGAATCAAAATTTGTTCGCCTGAATTTGAAAGGCCAAAAGAAATAGGCCCAATTTTATTGGAAACGTTCGGGTGGACGGCTTGAAATTTATCCAAATCTTCAAAAAGCACGAGCCGCGCTCCCGCCGCGAGGTTTGTTCCAGTCGGAAAAACATATTTGTTCAAAGGCGTTTCATCCTCGATTGACCAGCCCGAAAGGTCGAGTGGGGCAGTGCCGGGATTGAAAATTTCGAGCCAATCGCCGCTATTTAACAAGGTGTCGGAATGGTAATTTATTTCTGAAATGACCAATTCTGGCGCGGTGGACGCGCCCGTAAAATTTGCAGTAAAAGTTGTATTTGTGGAAATGTTCGATGTAAAATTTGGAACGGTTAAATTTGAAATAAATGGGTTGGCCGACCAATTTGAAAACGAAAAACCGGGCGCGGCAATCGCCGTCAATTTCACCGGATTTCCATTAAAATAAACCCCAGTCCACGGCAAATCCGTCGGCGTGAGGGTCGAAATTTGGACAAAACCCGCGCCAGCCGGGACGGTTTTCAAAGTGATGTTCACTTTTCCGGCCATATCAAAATGGTTTTGAATGTGGTCGCGGACAAAAGCGGTGCGCTCGGAATGGAAATATTTCAAATTTTGAACATTGTCTTGCCAAGTTGCGAGGTCGCCGCTGCCCCAACGGTTGTTTTGCGCCTCGATTTCTGGGGCGAGTTGCGCCGCATTTTCATCAATCACTGCATGGATTTTTTGCGTTTTAAAATGGTCATTCAGCAAATCTGCAAAACGATTGATGAAATAATTTTTAAAATTCGAATTTCCTAAAAGCCGGTTCATCATGTCGGTGTACCGATTTTGCTGCGCTGGATTGGCCAAAGTCGCGTCCAGCAAATTGTCCGCCGGGTCGCGTTGGCCGTAATTTGTGTCCCACAAAACAAATTTCCATTTCAAATCCGGTGCGCGGAAAAGCCGTGTGTTGTTGAAATACATGGACGGAAACCAGTCGCCATTTTCGATATAAATTTCGGTGGCGAAATAATCCACCCAGTTGCGCCAGTCAATTAACGAGTCCGCGCGCAGCCAATTTGACGTCCCAGCGAGCGAATTTTGGATGATAAAATCGGACATTTTAAAAAATTCAACATCCGTTCCTGTTGTCGCTTCGTAAGGATTTTGTGCGGCATATTGCGTCGTGATGATCTCCACGGAATCGGGGTCGGCATCAAAATTATCGCGCACAAACCACCGGTTCATCATTTCCCGCGCACCGTAATGCCCCCAATATTCACCGTTGATAAATGCCGCCACATTTTCATAACCCGTTGTCGCGCAATGCGTTGCGTTTGAAATTCGGTTGCTGACGAGGTCGCGCATCCTCGCACTCGCCGCGTCGTCATCTTGATTTCGGATGCGAAAACCGTGCAGGTTTTTGACCGCCGGTTTGTCTTTTTGAAAAATATTGGGCACCTCGCCCGCCGCTCCGAATTCGCTCGAAAATTCAAATTGCAAAGATTTTTGCGGAAAATCCACCGAGTAATTTCCGACGACGCGGGCACTCGCATTTTCCGAAAAAACGCGGTTTTTCGCCGCATCAAAATACTCGACGGTCACGCCAGTTTTGCCCGTTTTTTTGTCATAAACCGCTGCACCGCCGTCGCCATTTTCAAAAAAATCGCCCGGCGGCACGGCAATCGAAACGACCGGCAAAGTCGTCGGTTCGTTGACAAAATACGAGGCCGTTGCCACCGCGCTCGGCAACCGTTGCGCCTGAAAACTGCGGGCGCGAACCACGCCGGATTTTGAAATTTCAATGGGATTTTGATAAATTTCAGACGTGTCGGACGGGTTTTTTCCGTCGGTTGTGAACCTGATATTTCCGCCGCCAGAAATCGCAACTGATTGATTTTCAGTGTAAAAACCACTTTTCAAATTGAAAATTGGCACCGGTGCGTAACCTTTAAAACACACCCCGGCGTTCGCTTGGCCAGGTGTCGGCTGATTTGAAAAACACCAACTGTCGCCGTCCGAAATCCGCGCCCGGACGTGCCCCGGCTGCAAATTTTCAATAAAAATCGAGTCCAAAATTTGCCCGGGGGGGTCGTACAATTTGATGGTTTCTGAATTTGAAATTTTAAAATTGGTGTGCATTTCCGGCACGTTGTCGCCCGCCGCGGTAAACCAAACAGGGTTCGCCCCGAAAAATTTCGAGCCATCGGCGATGCCAAAATGCAGCCATGCCCGACCTGACAAATCCGAAGAAACATCGTTGACATTGTGCAATTCGATTGCCAAAACGTTCGAGCCATTTTTCAAAGCAGCGGCCAAAATCGAGGGAGAAATCGGGAAAGATTCAGCATCGCCGCCGCCATAAATTGCGGCTTCGTGGTCGGGCGTTGCCAAAGTTTGGTAGTCCGGTGTCCCGGAAATGTTTTGGCTGCGGGCGATTTCGATGCCGTTCAAATAGGCCACAAAACCGTCGTCGTAATCCATGCTCAAAATGGCGCGGGTCAATTTCGAGGCATCCGGCACGTCAAAATTTTTCCGAAAATAGATGGACAAAGTTCCTGCAGGAATTTGAGTCGTGTCGTCACCGTCGCCATAACCAAACGGGCCGGGCGCGGTCGTCCAATTTGCCAAAGCATTGAAAGTCAGGTAGTTCCATTTTGACGACGGCTCGGCGGTGCCGATAAAATATTGCCAATCGTCGCTTTCGTTGGCCGCCGTTTCCCAGTGATTTGGTGTTCCGGCGGGCAGGTCGCGGCGGTTTTTTCCCGAAGCAAAAATCAAAAGTCGTTCGCCGGGTTCAATATTTAAGGCAGGAAAAACCCACTTTTTCGAGTTGTTGTCGTCGGTCAAAGTGTGGCCTGCGAGGTTTTCGGACGAAAAACCGGCATTGAAAATTTCAATCCAATCCGAAAAATCGCCGTCTTCGTCAGCAATTTGGTTGAGGTTGGTGGACGCGACTTCGTTTAAAACGATTTGGGCAGGAAGGTTTTGGGCAAAAAAAAAGCGGCGATGAAAAGTAAAAAGCGCATTATTTGATTGGATTTATTTTGAAATTGAGAGTTTAAATTCCAAGTACATTTTTGGCAAAATTTTAAAAAAACTCGGCGGCGGAGAGTGCTTCTCGGACTTCGGTTTCGGTCGGGTCGGAAGGACTGGGATATCGAATTCCAACTGCGTAAAAATTCAATTTTATCGCTTCGACATGAAATTTATCGTCGATGTTGGGTTCAAATGGACGGAGCAAATCCAAAAGTTCTTCCAAATCATGGGTCTTGCGGAGCGGAATTTGGTAGTGAATAACGAGGGCTTTCAAATATTTTTCGCCCGCTTGCGGGCAGTGATAACAAATCAAATCCGAGGTGTCCGGGGTGTGAAATTGCACAAGTTTTGCAACATTGATATCGCGGTCTGCTTTAAGCAGCCAACTGAGCGGGTCGTCTATTTTCATAAAGGGTTTTTCCGGTCAAAGTAATTTCATGAATTAGGTGGTATTGGTTGTCCCGATACATTTCGAATTCTTCGGGGGTGTAAACCAAAATATCCATCGGAAAATACCACCGCTGACCATTTTCGCGGAGTGCTTTTCGAAATTCGAGGGCGCGTTTGTAGGGCGACAAATCCGTTTTTTTGATGATTGCCAAGTCCAAATCGCTGTCCTCGTTGGCCGTTCCATGTGCGTACGAACCAAAAAGGATGATTTTTTCCGGGCGGCAGCGCGTCGAAAGGATGTGGACGATTTCTGAAATTTGTTCTTGCGATACCATTTTGAAAAAAAATCTTGCACAAAAATAGCCCGAAAACATTTAGCTTGAAATGCCTTTTTTTACAATCCTTACCGCGCAATCCCAATCTTGTACTTTTTCCCCTTCATTTTTTCCAGCGAAATGGCTTTCAAAAGCAGCGCGGCCACCCGTTTTTTCACCGCCACGAAAGACATAAAATCGAGCAGTTCAATTTTGCCGAGGTCGTCTTTTTTCAAGTTTGGCGAAGGCAAACTTTACCACAACAGGGCTTCCGGTACCAACCTGAACAAAATTTGCAGGTTTGGTCGGATGTTTTGTTGTCGCTTCATTTCAGCCCAAACAAATGGGAATGGGTCGTCAAGAATGTCATTTTTCAAGTGCGTTTTTAGCCGTTCTTTTTCGGATTCAAAATTTTTGTTGACATCAAGTGATAGTCCAAAATGGTTTGAAATAGCAACATTGAGTTCCAGAAAATCGGCAACAGCACAGACTCTAACGTATTTTTCAAGTTTGGAAAAATAGTTTTGGGCGGCTTTTTTTCTTCCGCGCAACAACACATCGCGGGTGTTCAAACCAAGCAGGTTTCGAGTATAGTTTGCCTTTTCAAATTCACGAGGTGTTGCATTCAGTTTTTGCAATATGCTACCCGTTGCTAAATCAATGTTCAGAAATTGGGCGGGGTCTTCGGTCCTTGGATTGATAAGTACATGGTCTGACGATGGTGGAACGTGGTAAGTCCCTCTCGTAATCGGGAGGTGAAAAACGATTCCATCGGGTAAAAAGACAGCAAACTTATCGTGTTTATATTCCGAACCATTGCAATTGTGGCAAATTCGGAGATAGTTTTCCCAAACAAAAGCCTTTTCCGGAAAGTGTTTTTTTGGAAAAAAATGCTCAATCGGCGAAATTTCATTCCATTCGCAATATTGACAAACTCCGCTTCGGGCGTGCATTGAATCCAATGTTTCGCGGATTTCATCGAAAGCTTCTTGCCCGTTGCCACTGTGTTTGTTTTGCCACAAATTATTGGCTCGTTGGACTTTTGCCTGTTGGTTAGGCTGAGTATCCACATCCTGCTGGCAATCATTGAGATGTTGCTGGGTTGCCAAGGAGAGTGTTTTAGAATGCAATTGTACCATCGTTGGGGAATAATTCTAAAAGTTGGGTGCGTTCTGTTTTTTCTTTGGCGGACGATTTTCCAACTAAATCCAACATATTCAGGTAAGCAAGCCGTTCTATTTTTACATGACCAGATGAACCTCTGGTTACATTGTGGCCGAAAAGTTCGGTGCCATAAGCATCTAAAATATCGCCATAAATCAGTTGGTTGCGCTCTTGGCCTTTCACTTCGTAAGGTTCTCGCCCAGTTTCAGGCGCAGGAAAACGCCAAATCGAACCTTTTTCGGCAGCCCGACAAATGATAGGGCTGTGGGTAGAAACAATAAACTGAATATTTGGAAAACAGCGCAAAAACCAAAAGCCAATCCGCGCCTGCCAAGTCGGGTGAAGGTGCGTATCTATTTCATCTATCAAAACGATGCCCGTGACCGGGACGTAATTGTTCGAGGTATTGTCATCTAGAAAATTGGCAAATATGGTATCTGCCGGATAAAATTCCAGCAACAAACGCAACAATTCAAACGCTAGACTAGTGACGGATTTGATGCCTTCGCTCAGTTGGTAAAGTTGGATTTCTGCACCCGTTGGGGTTTCAAAAATGGGGCCGTCAGGCAAAATATCTTTGAGAAGATAACCATTTGGCAACAAATCGGCCTGATTGACAAAATGCAGGATACCATTCCTGATTTTCGCCGCTTCTTCATTGTTTTTGTTCAAACGGCTACGATGGTCGAGGTCTTTGAGCCACACTACCGATTCTGTTAGCGCTGCATCGTCTCGAAAAGCAGTCAGGTGGGCACTTGTTTTTGGATTTCGGAGATAAAAACTTTCCAAAGATTGATTACCGCCAGTAAACCGACGGTACGGACCGAAAGCTGCCGAAAACCAACCTGCCCCGCTTCCCCAAATATATCTTGCTGGGTCAGGTTTTTTTGTCGCTGATTTTTGATTTTTTGACGCTGGTTTTTGATGAATAAATTTCCATGCCCGGCCATTTTCTGTGGATTGTTCTATGGCTGTTTTACATTCCACCTCTTTTAAATTTCCATGCAATTTGCCTTTTTGGGAAGGTTTATCTTCCTCGTGTATTTTAACAAGGAGGTTAATTTCTGCCCGTTTTTCGCCCACCGTTACCCAAGTCCCAAATTCAGGGTCAAGTCTTAAAACATTTTCCGGCCCAACCAGAGCCGCTGAGATTGCCCGGATGATGGACGTTTTGCCCGTTCCGTTGTCGCCCAGCAATACGTGCCAGCCCGCCGCCGGGTCTGCAAATTCCATTCGAAGCCTTTTTACAGACCGAATATTGCTGATTTCTATCTCTTTTAAATACATAATTTTTGAACACGAAGATAAAACAATTTCCAAGAACACGCCATTCTCACATTTTCTAAAAATCTCAACACTTTAAAAAACTCACGCCTGTTTTGGTGCTTTTATTCGCCAAAACCTCACCGCGCAATCCCAATCTTATACTTTTTCCCCTTCATTTTTTCCAGCGAAATGGCTTTCAAAAGCAGCGCGGCCACCCGTTTTTTCACGGCCACGAACGACATAAAATCGAGCAGTTCGATTTTGCCGAGGTCGTCTTTTTTGAGGCTTCCTTTTTTGGACAAAAAACCAACGATGTCGATTTTGCTCAACTTATCTTTTTTCCCTCCGGAAATATAAAGCGTCACCCACGGCGAGGGCGGCGGCAGTTCAAAAGTCGTCGGCAGCGTCATTTCTTCCGGTTTTTGGGTCAAATAATCGGGCAAATGGTCGTTTTTCGATAAAATCAAAAAGGCAGTTCCCTCGGCCTGCATCCGTGCCGTGCGGCCGTTTCGGTGCGTAAAATCGGTCAATTTGCCCGGAATTTCGAAATGGACGACGTTTTTCACCTCTGGAATATCCAATCCGCGCGACACCAAATCCGAAGTGACCAAAAAAACCGTGCTGCCGTTTCTAAACTGAATCAAAGTTTTTTCGCGGTCGAGTTGCTCCAAACCGCCGTGAAAAAATGACGTTTCCAAACCCTTTTCCAACAAAAAAGCATGAAGGTTTTCGGTCGTTTCGCGTTGGTTGCAAAAAATCAGGGTCTGTTCATTTCCCAAAAAACAGAGCAAACGGAAGAGCGTTTCCCATTTATTTGCCGTCGGCGAAATGACAGATTTGACGGTCAGTCCGTTGGTTGCGAGCGTTTCGTCTTTTGAAAAATTGAGGATTTTTGGGTTCGAAATTCCGGTGAAAGGTGGAATGGCCAATTTGTTGGTCGCCGAGGCCAAAACGCGTTTTTCCAACCGGTTCAAACCCCGGATGATATCGCCCATTTGTTGCTCAAATCCCATCGAAAGCGACTTGTCAAACTCGTCCAAAACCAAGATTTGGATGGTTTTTGAGTCAAAATTTTTGCGGGTCTGGTGCTCCAAAATCCGCCCCGGCGTGCCGATCAAAAGTGCGGGCGGCTGGCTCAAATTTTGGGTTTCGACCAACATCGGATGGCCGCCGTAGCAACAATTTACTTTAAAATTGGTGGACATTCGTTGCCAAACGCGCTCAATTTGGATGGCCAATTCGCGGGTCGGCGAAAGAATCAGGCATTGAACGCCCGGTTTTTCGGCTTTCAAAAGTTGCAAAATCGGGAGCAAAAAAGCGAGCGTTTTTCCAGAACCCGTCGGCGAAAGCAAAATCGTGTTCGCCTCCGTTTGGATGCTTTCGAAAGCGGCTTCCTGCATCTCGTTTAATGATTCGATGCCGAGGTTTGCGAGGGGTTTTTGTATGATTTGACTGATTTCCATTTTGGCGAAGGTAAACCGGAACTCCGTTTCGGTGAGTGCACCGGAACAGAGTTCCGGTTTACTTTTTAAAAATAGAGGATGAAATTTCGCAGCGGGACAATCACCAAATTTATGAAATCCCGGTGAAAAAGCAAAGGCATCGGTAAAACCAACCACAAAAAAACCCAGACCCGCGACCAAAAAACGTGGCTCGTTATTTTTTTCAAAAAAGAAATTTCACTTTCCAAAAACATCGCGAAAGCGTGCAACGAAAAATACAACATCGGTAGGCCAAAACCTGATTTGACGGGGCCAGAAATCGCAATTTCGTGGAGCAAACCGGAGACCAAAAAAGCGGAAATCATCGCGCCGGTTTTTCCAAACTTGTCTTTTAAAGGTCGGTAAACGATGAGCGCAGTCATTTCTGAAAAAGCGAGGTTCCACCGTTTTCCCCAAAATTCTTGGAGCGATTTTGAACCTGCTGGCGAGCAGAAAAGTGGGCCGACGTTTACCCCAAAAAACCGCCAAAAAGCCGTTGCGAGGTTCAAAATTCCAAAATGTAAAATGAAACTGATGCCAGCGAGCATCAAAATTTGGGGCAGAAAAAATTGGCTAAGTTCTTGATTTTCAATTTGTTTTGAAAAATAAAGCAAAATGACGCCCAGAAAAATCCTCGAAATTCCTTTTCTCAAAAGTGGCGAAACGGCAGGCAAGGTTTTTGACCAAAACCGCTCAAAAAGGGTGGGGCGCATCCCAAACCAACCCTGAAAAAAAGCAATCCATTGGATAAAATTGAGCCGTGGTTTGCCAGAATATGTCTCGACCATCACGATAATTTTCATCGAAAACAACTGCAACGAAACGATGGCGAGCATCCGAAAAAGTGGCGTTTCGTGGTTCGTGATTTGCATCGAAAACAAGGTC
The DNA here is from genome assembly GCA_031398055.1 of Saprospirales bacterium. GTDB lineage: Bacteria > Bacteroidota > Bacteroidia > Chitinophagales > Saprospiraceae > M3007. The sequence continues at coordinate 38,469 of JANNMS010000024.1, forward strand.
GTCGCCAAAATTATCAGCCACGAAATGGTGCGGGCGGCGGGTTTGTTTTTTATCAAAATTGGCAAAAAATAACCAGCCAGCAGCAAAAAAAAGCCCCACGCGAACAAGTAAAAAAGGGTCAAATCCATCCGAGATTTTGGAAAAAAGCCGTGAAATAAACCAAAGTAAAACCGACGAAAAGCACGACCAACCCAATTTCGCCGAATTTGAAAAACAATCCTTTCGGCGCATCAGTCGTGTCAAAATAAAAAAACTGGATGAAAATCCGTGCCAACCAATAAAACCCAATGAAAAAAGTGATGCTTTTTGCCAAAAATGAACCGCCCAACAACTCGTCCGCCCCAAAAATGGAGACGATGCCAAACCAAAAATTAATGGCCAAAATGTACCCGGCATACGTCCAGAAAATTTGCCGGATGAGCGGCGGGACGGGTTCGAGTGCTTTTTTCCAGTTCAAAAATTTGGGGATGAGCAGCCCGACAAAACACAAACCGATGTGGCCAACGCCGCACCAAAAAATCAGGGTTTTTAAAAGTTCGTGGTTCATTTTACTTGATTTTGGCTGGCGAAAGTAGGCCAAATTGTGGCTGGCAGCGGATTGAAATTTCAAAATATCAATCCAAAACCACCAATTTCCCACTCGCCGCAGGCTGCCCATTTTCCAAAATTTTGTAAAAAAACACGCCTGTCGACAGCTCCTGATTTTTCAGAACCACTTGATTTTCAAAAACTTTTCCCTGAAAAACGACACGTCCAGAAATGTCAAAAAGCAAAAAATCTGCCTCCAAAATTTCACGACCATCCACCGACAAAACCGAGCCGGACGAGGCTGGATTGGGCGAAATTGAGATATTTTGATATTTGGATATTTCATCGTGTAATATCTCAATATCCAAATATCTCAATATCTTATTTTGAGGTTCGATGCCGATCGGGCAGTCGAAAGTGTTCAAATGCCACTCCTCAAACAATTGATTTTCGAGCCGCCCGGCCACATAAATAAAGTTCGGATTGACCTTCGGTGGCAGCACAAAACGTAAAACATCGGACTCGCCGTTGTCGAGCAAATCTGGGTTTTTGCCTTTGAAACGGATGCTGTAAGCCGGTGAAAAATTGGGGTTGCGCACCTCGTATTTTCGCCCGGAGGCGGCCTCAAAAATGCTGTTGTTGGCCGGTGCGACGGCAGTCATGCCTTGCGGAATGCCAAAATAGGTGTGCGTTAATTTGCTCGCGCAGCGGTTCGTCGTGCGGATTCTGTACACTAAATTGTTCTTCGAGTCGCGGTTGATGGACAACAATTCCCATTTCAAACAGGCCATCGTTTTGACATCGCAGGGCGATTTTTCCTCAATATTTACAGTAAAACAACACGTTTTCGTGGTGCCACAAGCGTCCTCGGCTTTCCAGCAAACCGTATTTTTTCCAACTGAAAATGTGCTGCCGATCGCCCCGCCGGACGTTTTTGAAAGGTCGAGTCCGGGGCAAGTGCAATTGGAATTTGCCGTCGGCAAAATGTAATTGATGGTGGCCGAATCTGTTCCAGCGGGCAAAATTTGGGTGATGTTCAGTGGGCAATTTATCGAAACCGCACTGGTTTGGCCGTCGGTTTTATTTTCCAAAAAATAGGTCGCCAGCGTGTCGCAACCGCCTGTGGTTGAGGCGATTATGAAATTGAAAGTGCCGGATTGCGCATAGTTTTGGCCGTAAATATTTACCGTTTCGCCGGGGCAAAATTGAATGGTTTTTGAAAAAGTGGGGTTCGCCAATTTTTCCAAAATGAAAGTCGCCAGCGTGTCGCAACCACCTGTGGTTGAGGCGATTATGAAATTGAAAGTGCCGGATTGCGAATAGTTTTGGCCGTAAATATTTATCGTTTCGCCGGGGCAAAATTGAATGGTTTTTGAAAAAGTGGGGTTCGCCAATTTTTCCAAAATGAAAGTCGCCAGCGTGTCGCAACCGCCTGTCGTGGATTCGATTTTGATTTTTACGGTGCCAGAATTTGAATATGTTTGGCCGCCGAGTTGGACAGTTTCGCCTTCGCAAAATTGGATGGTTTCGGTTTTTTTCGGGATCGGCAGGCCAAATATTTGGATGGTTGCGGCGGTGTCGCAGCCGCCGTTGGTCGAAGGCAGGTTGAAATAAGCCGTGCCGGGCGTCGTATAAATTTGCCCGCCGAGCGCGATTGTGTCGCCAAAACAGATGGGCATCGCGTCGGTTTTGGTCGGCAGCGGCAGCCAATCGAGGTAAAAAGTGCCCGCCGTGTCGCAGCCGCCGGTGGTCGAAGGCCAAGTGAGGTGCAAAGTGGTCGGGTAATCGTAGTCTTTTCCACGGATATTGACCGATGCGCCGGAGCAAAAAAGAAAAGTGTCCTCGACGGTCGGCTGCGGTAAAAGTTCAAAAATGTAGGTGGCCACCAAATCGCAACCGGGCTTCGGGATGGTGTCGTAAAACGTGCCGGGCGCGGGGTAAAAAAGTCCGTTGACCAATTTTACATCGCCGGGGCAAAGTTGGAAACTTGTGGTGGTGGTCGGGTGGGGCGCGACTTCCAGATGCAAGGTCAGCACGTTGCCACCGGGCAAAGTATCGGTGATGAGGTTCGGTGCCGTGTATTGGATGTTATTATATTGGTAGGTTTCACCAGGGCAAAGCAAAATGGTGGTGTCAACCTGCGGAACAAGGTTTTCGCTGTCAAAACAGAGGCCAGCACAGACAAAAATTGAAGTGTGAAAAAAGAAGACCAGGCCAACCAGCCGAGTCGGGAAGGAAAATTTGAACATGGGCTCGCGGATTTAAAAGTGAAAATAGGAGACTTGGTCAAAAATAAGGCCAGTGGTTTTCGTGGCCAATTTTTTTAATTTAAACGTTGGGAACGGTCGGGCGGGTTGGTTTGAAATCACTGATTTTTCAAAAAATCAAAAACCAAAAAACAAAAAGCCTTCACGCCCACATCCAACCGACTGTCGTCAATAAAAAAATCGGGCGTGTGGTGCGACGGTGCTTTTTCGCGGTCAATTCCCTCTGGCATCCCGCCGAGGTTGAAAAAAAACGCGGGTGCTTTTGTACCAAAATAGGAAAAATCTTCCGCCCCAGTTTTCCAAGTCGTCAATTCCACTTTGTCTTTTCCGGCGGCGCGTTCGAGTGCGGGCAGGGCAAATTTGGTCAATTCCAAATCGTTGTCCACGACCAAAGTTTGTTCATCAATTCTCAAATCGGCGGTCGCGCCGTTCGCCGCGGCGATGTGTTCGACGGTTCGGCGCATTTTTTCATGGACATCGATTCGCATCGCGGCATCCAAAGTTCGGATGGTTCCGGAAATTTTGGTTTCTTCGGGGATGATGTTTTCGCGCACCCCGCCGTTGAATTTTCCAACGGTAATCACGACGGGTGCTTTTGGCAAATCCGACATCCGGCTGACGATGGTTTGCAGGCCAGACACGATTTGCGCAGCCGTCACGATGGGGTCAACGCTTTTCCAGGGCTGCGAGCCGTGTGCCTGTTTTCCGTGAACGGTGATGTAAAAACGGTCGCTCGAAGCCCACATCGCGCCCGGTTTGTACGAAATCCGCCCGATTTCGAGGGCGGCTTGGATGTGCAGGCCAAAAATCGCGTCCACTTTTGGATTGTCCATCACACCTTCTTTGACCATCAAAAGTGCGCCGCCAGCCTCGCCGACGGGCGGGCCTTCCTCGGCAGGTTGGAAAATGAAAACCACGTTTCCTTTAATTTTATCTTTCATCGAAACCAAAATTTCGGCCACGCCCATCATCATCGCCGTGTGCGAATCGTGGCCGCAGGCGTGCATCACGCCTACTTTTTGGCCGCCAAAATTGGCGGAATCTTTCGAAGCGAACGGCAAATTTCCGCGCTCGGTCACCGGCAAAGCATCCATATCGGCACGGAGCGCGACTGTTTTTCCGGGCAATTTTCCGCGCAAAATTCCAACGACGCCGGTGTGTGCAACGCCCGTTTTGACTTCCAGACCCAATTTTTTCAAATGATTTTCGACATATTTTGCCGTGTTGAATTCGCGGTTCGAGAGTTCCGGGTGCTCGTGCAAATACCGCCGCCATTCGATGACTTTTGGTAAAATTTTCGCGGCAGCGTCGGCAACGGGTTTGTCCATGTTTTGGGAAAAAAGGGGAGTGCCGAAAAGGAAAAATGTGAAAATGGTGAGCAGATTTTTATTCATTGAATTCTAAATTTTTGAAAAATGGAAGTGCCAAAAATAGAAAGACATCCGACGAACCAGTTGCCGTCGGATGTCTTTTTTGTTTAACTATGAACGATAAACTATGAACTATGAACCATAATGCGTGAAGTTCATAGTTCATAGTTCATAGTTCATCGTTCATAGTTCATAGTTCATCGTTCATAGTTGATTACTGCACTTTCACATTGTCAATTCGAAAAGTCGTCGTGCCGTTCGTCGTATTTCCAGTGTATTTAAAAGCGATGTGCCCGACGCCCGAACTGTAAACTGGCAACGAAATCGCGCCCGAAGCCACCCAATCGTAATTTGCATTGGCCGAACCAGCGAGAACTGGGTTCAATTTTGTCCAAGTCGCCGTTTTTGGGTCGCCCGTGAAATTATTTGAAATGAAAACTTCGCAAGAATTGTGGGTGTAAAAACCCATCGCCGATTCAAAATTCAAAGTTTTTGCAGTTTTCAAATCGAGCGGCGGGGTGATCAACCACGATTGCATATCTGCCAGATTGGATTGATAACCAGAGTTTTGTGCAAATTTATTCCCCGAAAAAGACTTGCCGATCCAGTTGCGCGTGCCTGCGGTTGCAATGTTGTACCAGCCGGAAACGGCCACGTCCGAGTTGTCCGTATTTCCATCAAATTTTTCATCGAGCGAAGTTTGCGTGCCGCCACCACCGCCGCCGCCGCTTCCGCAACGTGCTTCGGTCATCACCACGTCGTTCAAATCGCGGATATAAAATTGATAATCCTTTTTGTAAATGCTCAAAACACCCACGACTTGGCCTTTTTTGGCGGGCGTTTTATCGGCAACAAAAGTGGAATATCCGCTCGAACGCAGCAGCATTTGTTTGCCGTTGCAATCTTCCAAAGTGCGGTTGAGACTGTTTTTCGTAATCGGGTCGGCATAAGTTTTGGACGTGTCGGCTTTGATAAATTGCACGTCTTCCAGCCGAACCAAAGTGCTGACCATGCTTTCATTGATGTCCGAAATTTTCACAACTTTTGGAGCAATCGGGGTGGTGACGTAGCCACCTTTCACCACGTTCGTGGCGACTTGGGCTTGCGTCAAACCGACTTCCGAAATCACGCCGCCCTGCTCGATCGTGCCGCCCGAAAGTTGGGTCAAAGCATTGTAATCGGTCAAAATCAGGCCTTTGCATTTGATGAAAAGGATGCGACCGACCGGAAATTGGGTGTACAAATACCCATCGTTAAATTTCACTTCGATGCCGCCGGTGGCATCTTGAATGACCAAAGTTTTGTAATAATTGCCGCTGCGGTCGTCCATGATGACCTCGCCGGAAATCACAAAATCTTCGGTGATTTTGTCAAAACCGTCAGGCGTGATGTGCAATTTTTTCAACTCCGCGATGGTGGTGTTGGCTTTTGCATCGGGGCTGTTGGTGTCGAGAACTGGCTCGTCAAATTCTGTTTTGAAACAAGCGACCGCGCCGATTGCCAGCAAAAACATCAGCAGCACTTGAAGGATATTTTTTTGAAATTTCATCTTTCGTTATTTTAAAATTTTGAAAATCAATGATTTGTGGTTTTTTAAAGACTGTGGAGATTTCTATTTTACTTAAAAAAATGCCCTTTTCTAATTTTCCCACCTTGTCATGCTGTAAGCATCTGTCCAAAATTTGCACTGAAATTTTACTTGAAAAACTAAAAAATATTTTCAGTTAAAAATCAAAATCGTGGTCGATTCTTGGGCAGATTCCTACGGAATGACATCGTGGATGGGCTTGGATTTGGTTCGTTTTTCTTTGATTTACATTCTAAAAGTGACCGATGCAAAATAATTTATCCCCAGCCCATACATAATTTCCGAATTGTACAAACGGGCATCCGTCACGTCGCGCACCGAATTCAAAAACGTCTCGCGGCCAGAAACGATGATGTCTTTTTTGTCCAAAAGATTGTTCACCCCGACGTTCAAAGCCAGAAAATACTTGCGTTTGATGCGCCAAGATTTTCCGCCAAAAAGATCCAAAGTGTAGGCTTCCGGTGCTTTTACTTGGTCAATAATCGTCCGCCAAGCCGCCGAACCCTGGTCGACGCCCTCGACGCCCCGAATCGTGCGGCGTTCTTCCGCGAAATCGTACCAGAAATTATCGGCATAATTGAAAGTCAAACTGGCAAACCAGAACTTTTTGCCTTCTTTTTTTACCGAAAACGCCCCGACAGTTTGCGGCACGCGCGGCACGTAAAAATTCTTTTGATAAACGGTCACGTCCGTAAAATCGGCAACGGGTTGATTGATTTCATCGGCAGTCACCGTCATTGTCGGGCGGTTTGTGTACTGAAATTTTCCAACCGAAACCGCACCGGACAAAACCCAAGAACGGTCATAAACTTTCGCTTCGGCAGCGGCTTCGATACCGACGTGGCGTCGGTCGATGCCTTTCACATTTTTGGTTCCGAAAGTGTTTGCCGTCGGCGAAAAGAGTTGATAAGTCTCCGTTTCATTCAAAAAATTGGTCAAATAACCCGTAAAACGAGCCTTAAAATAGGGTGCACGAAGTTGGTAGCCACCTTCGACCGATTGAATCGTGTTGTTTTTTACGCCATCCACCGTCGAATTTCGGGTGCGCGGCGAGAGAAAAACGTCCCGAAACTGCGGGGCGCGCGTGCCATAAAAACCGTTGGCGTACAAATAGTTACGACCGTTGAGTTTGTAAACCGCGCCAGATTTTGCGCCCCAAGTCATGTATTTAAATTTTTCAGAATCGCCCAAAGAATTGTTCGGAAACAGGCCAACCTGAATATTTCCCGTCCGCCAAAAACTGTTTTGCCCAACTTCCGCACCCACAAAAAACTGGAAACGCCGCAGCGAAATTTGCGCTTGCCCCCAAGCTCCTGCTTTCCGGATATTTTCATTGTAATCGTAGCCAAAACGGTCGCCTTCTTTTACCAAACGGTTGGAAATCAATGCGTTGCTTTGGGCAAGCGACGGATTGGTCGGGTTGTTTATCAAAGCAAAACGGTTGATGTCGAGGTAAAAATCGCCGCCCAACAAATCATTGATGACCTTGAAATTTTGGCCTTCGTACCAAGAATAATTCAAACCGCCGTTCAACAAAACGCGCGTGTTTAAAGTGTGGCGAACCAACAAATTTGACCCGATTTCCTTGCTGTCCGAGCGGCGGCCTTCGACGATGTAAATCGAACGTTGGCCGGTGACCGTGTTTCCGGCAATGCCGTTTGCGTTTGGAATAATTTCAGTGTTGTGCCGATTTGCATCAAAAAAATCGTCCCAGCGGATTTGCCGGTTTTTTTCGTCGGCCTGCAAAAACTGGGCTTGCGCCGCGCTCAAACCTTCATCTTCGATAAAAGAAGGCAATCTGCGGTAATAATCCGGGTTCGGATTGTAGGCATTTGCCCATTCGAGGCGTTCGTCGGCGCGTTTTCCGGCCTGTCCGTAAGTTGAAAAAGAGAGGCCAGTTTTGCGGCTCGGATTCCAATCGTAGCGAAAAATGGCAATCGGTTGGTTGGTATTTGCCACTGCCGCGTTGCGGATTTTTCCATTTTGGTAGCCCCAACTTGGGTTGTACAAATTGTCGCCGTACAATTTAAACAACTCGGCGTTCGTGTCCGTCTGCCGACCGCGAACGCTCGGCGCACCCAAAAACGTCAAATTCAAAGTGTGTTTGTGCCCAAATTTTTTGTCGACCGACAAAAAATAAGAGTAGCCATTAAAATATGTCCCGGGCACCGTGCCGACATCCGCCCACCGACGGCTGGCCGACATGGAAACTGCCCAACCTTTGGGCATCAAACCGGTGTTCATCGTGAGCATCACCCGGTTGTTGTAACTCCGGTTGGATTTTGCAAAACTGGCGCGGGTCGTTTTCCGTTGGACGCTGGCGCGCGTGTCAATGTTGGACGCACCGCCGATTTCAGAAAATGCAAAATCATTGGCTTCCATGCCGACCGTACTTTCCCGGCGGCGCATCACATCGTTCAAACCACCAAATTCGCCAAAAACGGCATAGCCAGTTTCAGGGTCGTTGATCGAAACGCCATTCAAATAAACCGGGAAATTTTCGCCATCGTAACCGCGCTCGCGGAAACGAAAAGCAAACCAGCTGTACCCAGAAATTTGTTGAAAAACATCGCGCGAGGCGTGCAACAAATTGGCCACCTCGCCGCCGCCGTTCGTTTCGTCGTCGGCTTCTTCCAAAGTCACGGTCGGCAAATCAGCGTTCGTGTTGTCGGCGATTTCGCGTTTCAAAACGATGTCAACGACGAGCGAACCACCTTTTTTCACTTTCACTGGGCGTTCGGCGACCTGAAAACCGGGTGCGGAAACTTGCACGATGAATTCGCCGGCGGGCATTTTTTCAATCAAAAACATCCCGGCGGCGTCGGTCGCAGCGACGATTCCGGTTTTTTGGACAGTGACCGCCGCGTCGGCAACGGGCAATTTGCTTTCGAAATCCGTCACCGTGCCTTGCAAAGTGGCTTTTTGAGCGGAAAGCGAAAGGCCAAGCAAAATGAAAAGGCTTGGTAAAATTAATTTTGGAAACATTCAGAATGGGTTGAGAAGTTGGAAAATAGTTGAAGTTTTCCGAAGCGAGAGAAGGGAGAAAAACGGCTCAAAGATAAAAAAACAAGGTGCGGGGCTTTCTCAAATCGCCTGTTAATTTTGTGCAAAGCATTATCCAATTTTTGAAAATAAATCGCCCCGGAAATTTCAAGTTTTGCCGGACATTTGAACTTTGGATATTTTTCCAAAATCTAATTTTCGATGGATGCCACTTTCTTTTTTTGATAAAAAAATTCACCCCATTCGGCAAGCCGCCGCCGTTTTTGTTTTTGCCCTGATTTTTATGGCTGGCGGCTGGCTGCTCCAAAATTTCGAAATTTTCGAAACCGATAAATTGTTTTCTTGGGCGATTGCCACTGGTTTTCTGTTGCTTTTTGGCATTTTGAACTCTGTTTTTAGCCTCACCGCAGAAAATCGGTTGAAATATTGGCGCGATTCGATTTACAGTTATTTCGGTTTGGCGGTGGCAAATGGGCTGGCGGCGTGGGCAATTTCGGGTTTGAAAGTGAACGAAGCGGGGTCCTACAAATTTATTTATGTCGTGGTGACGGTCGGTTTTATCGTCTTCATTTCGATGGTCAATGCGATGCGGACGATTGTTGAATTTGCCCAAAAAGAGGAGTGGAACGAGCCTAGAAACCGGAAATAAATTTGAAATTTAGGTCACACGTTTCCCAAACGGCAGCACCCGGATAATCAGCATTCCTGCAAATGAAAACAAAAAACACATCCACATCAGCCCCGGCAAAATCGGATATTCCTGCTTCATCGAATGCCAAAAACCTGCTTCCGACATCCAATCCAAAACCATGATGTGCAGGAAATAAATGCCAAAACTGCACTCCGACAGTTTCAATTCCACTTCCAAAATCGGCGAGTCATTGAAAAAATGCCGAGCCAACAAAAACCAACCGGCGGCGGCGATGCCCACGTTTGGGGTGAGGTAATCGTAAAAATAATTGTGGGCTGAGGGGTTGGTGAGGCAGGTTTTTGTCCAAAAAGCACCGGCCATCGTTGCGGCAGTTCCAATTGAAATTAGTAAAATTGACAGCACCAACATTTGGGTTTTATTCAAATTCCAAGGTTTCAAGTGGTTTGTGTTTTCGGTTGCCAAAGTTTTTGTCCCCAAATAATACCCCAAAACAAAGTAGCCCGTGTTGTTTGAAAAAAAATCCCAGGCCAAGCCGAACTGCCAATCGAAGAAAACATCGGCGATTTTGTAGCCCCAACTTGCCAACGCACAACAAATAAATAGGTAGAAAAAATCGGAATCCTTCGCCTGCCGAACCCAGGGCCGCAGAATTGGATACAATAAATACAGGCCCAAAATCAAATAAATAAACCAAAGATGAAAATGAACTGGCCCCTCAAAAAGGGTTTTCAAAATTGAAATCGGGTCGTTTGGATAGCCTTTTGACAAAAAATTATAAAAACAATAAACCAGCATCCAAAACAACGAGGGCACGAGGACGCGCGAAAACCTTTTTTTCAAAAACATGGCGGTCGGATAATCCTTTCCCAACAAAAGATAGCCGCTCAACATCACGAAAATCGGCACGCCGGGGCGGGCGAGGGAGTTCCAAAAATTGCCGTACCTCCACCAAAAAGTATGGAAATCCGTGCTGTTCATCGCCACCGAGGCAGCGACGTGGATGGCGACCACCAAAAAAGTGGCGAGGTTTCGGAGGCGGTCAGGCCAAATAAGTTGCATTTTTTCGGTGATGAAATTTGAAAATCAAACGTAGTCAGGTTGGTTCTAAATCAACCAAATTGGGTAAAAAAATTGGGTGGCTGGGGCAGCAAATTTTTTCGAGATAGATTATCTTCCAGAAAAACGACTAAATTTGCTCAAAAAATAATCAAAAATGGTTCACACGATTGATGTTGACGAAAAAATCTACACCGTCGAAGAATGGCTGGAATTGGAAAAAGCATCCGAAATCCGCCATGAATTTTATTATGGAAAACTTATCCCAATGGCTGGCGAAGCGAAAAATGCAAACCGAATCGCAATCAATTTTATCCTAAAAATGAATGCGCCACTCCTCGAACGAGGGCTGGAAATATTCGCCCACGATGTAAAAACTGAGGTTGTCGGCAACGGAATTTATCGATATCCAGATTTGGTGGTGGCTCCTTTGGCCGATGATGCGGATGAATACATCGTAAAACTTGCGGTGGCTTTGGTCGAAATCGCCTCTGAAAATTCAAAACATCGGGATAAAATCAAAAAACGGAAAGAATACCGCGAAATTGAAACACTTTGGTATTATCTCGTGGTCATTCAAAATGAAATGTCCGTTGAACTTCATACCAAAGATGGGAATGGAAATTGGCAAATCGAATATTTCACAGAACCGGAAGATGAAATTTTTTTCCCGCGTTTTGAGATAAAAATGAAGTTGAAAGAAATTTATGAACGCATTATCTTTCCAAATTAAATTCCAGATTTTAAAAAAAATACAGGATGACCAAAAGTCATCCTGTATTTTTTTATGCCATGTTTTTTTGAAATTTTTTCAAAAAAAGACTCAAAGCCATCCCAAAAAGCATCATCAACGAACCTGTCCAAACCAAATTGATGCCTGGAAAAAGGATGGCTTCCAAAACGATGTAATCTGACCGTGCGCCATTTTCGGCAATCAAAACGGGGATTTCTGCGGGGTTGGTTTTGGGTTGGGAAAAAGTAAAAGTTGCGGTTTCGTCCGTCGGGTTGATGGCTTCGAAACGCACACCAATTCCAGCCGATTCCAAAAAATGGGCGAGCGAACTGACCTGCCCACCACGAATCAAATATATCGGTTTTGCGGGCAAAACTTTGCCGTCGGGCGTTGTGATTTCGAGCAGCGCGGAAACCGCAATATCTCCATTCATGGCTTGATAATCAGGATGTTGCGCGTTTTTGTCGAAGCCGACGAACTTGATTTTGTTGTCGTTGAAATCAATTTCCTGCCCGTCTTTTATTTTATAATTTTGAATCGCAAGCATAGCCGGCCCCGCCAAATCTGGCAACCGAAAACGCATCGCCAACTGACCAATTTTGTCATCCACATTAAATCCGCCCTCGCCTGGACGAATTAAAATTAGCGGCACGACGGGAAATGTTTTTTCATTTTCGAGGCTGTGGGCAGTCATTTTCAAACCCACGACGATGTCGCCCGGCGCACTTTTGTAATCTTTGTGGGCAGGCGAAGCGGTCAGACCGTCCACCGTGACAAAATGTTTTTGGGTAAAAATCGTATCGCCGATTTTGACTTTGTACTCCAAAAATTTTAAACTGTCCTCCTGCGATTTTGCAAAATCAGGGTCGAGTTCTGCTTTTGGCAAAGACGAGACGTGCGTGAAAATATCGTAATTCCAATAATGCTGCGTGCTGGGATTCGAGGCGACCACTTTTGTAAATTGGCGGTCGTACATCACGTTCGGATTCAAAACAAACGACTCGCCCGTCGGATTGCCAGCGGCGTCGCGGCGTTGAAATTTGACGGAAAATGTGCGGGTTTGGCGTTCGACCGTGTCCTTTTGGTAAGTTGCGTTCAAATTCCCGGCCAGCGGCATCGAAGCCTCGCGCAGCAAAAGCACGTTTTTTTGCAGATCATCTTTTCCAAAACCCTCAATCAAACCTTCCATCGCAAACGGATTGGTCGAAATCCATTCTTTGTTGAGCCCAGTTCCCAAAATTCCGAGTGCCAAAACGCCAAAACCGACGTGCGAAATCACGGAACTCGCCATTTTCAAATTGCCTTCCCGCCCGGATGACCCGGTCGGACGGGTTAAAAAAGAAAAAAGGTAAATCGCGTTGGATGTCAGCGTAAACATGGCCGCGAAAAGCATGACAAAATGAAACCACTGTTCGTTTTTTAGCCACAAACTATTTAAAAAAGTCAGCCCGGCGGCGGCCAAAATGGAGATGCCGATTGGCCAACCCATTTTTTTGAACCACGACGAAAAGTTTTTTTCAGAATATCGAAGCCACTGCGCCACGCCCGAAAACAGGCCGATGAAAACGGCAATCCAAAGTTGAAAACGGTTGTGGTGTTCGACCGGGTCGGCGATGGCGATACCTTTATATTCAGGTGAAAAAATTTGGATGATTTTGTTGTAAACCGGCAGCGAAGTCGCTCCGGTGATCAAAACGGCGGAAAAAAACAAAGTCAACGAACCGATGAACATCCAAAACTCGCGGGAACTCGTGGCCTCCTCTTTTTTGATTTCTGGGATGCCTTTCCAGCGAGAAAGCATCAGCCATTTTCCCAAACCCAAAAACACGAGCATGAACAAAATCAACTGAATTTCGAGTCCCATTTCGGTAAAAGCATGCGCCGAAGTGTCGCCCAAAATGCCGCTGCGCGTCAAATAAGTCGAATATAAAATCAGGATGAAACTCAAAATGTAAAAAATGTAGGTGCTGCGAATCGAATAACCTGTCGAACGCGCGACCAAATTCGTGTGGATGCCCGCAATCATCACAATCCACGGCACGAGCGAGGCATTTTCCACCGGATCCCAGGCCCAATAACCTCCGAAAGACAAGGCTTCGTAGGCCCACGCGCCGCCCATCAAAATGCCCAAACCGAGGATTGCGCCCGAAAAAAGCGACCAATTCAGGGCTGGCCGCAGCCAATCTTTGTGCTCGCGCGTCCACAAACCGGCGATGGCAAAAGCGCAGGGCACGACCGTCGAAGCAAAACCTAAAAACAGGGTGGGCGGGTGGATGGTCATCCAATAATTTTGCAAAAGCGGGTTCAGGCCTTGCCCCGAAATCTTGGTCAAATAATCGGCCTGCGCGAAAATCGGGCCTTCCATCACATCGCGCATCAAATCAAACGGGCTGGCGCCGAGCCGGAAATCGCCAAAATAAATGCCCAAAATCATGCTCGAAATAAAAACTTCGGCCAACCCAACGACCGTCAAAACGGGTGCTTCCCATTTTTTTGCCCGAAAAATCAGCACCGCGCCGAGCCAAACATGCCAAAACGACCAGAGCAAAAAACTGCCTTGCTGTTCTTTCCAAAAAGCGGAAAAGGTGTACTGGAATGGCAAATCGTCGGAGATATTTGACCAGGCGTATTGATATTCGTAAAATTTATTGGTCAAAATGTAAAACAGGCAGCCGATCACGCCAAAAACCGATGCGCCGTGCAGCCAAAAACCGAGCCGCCCGATCTTCAACCAACCCGCCGATTCATCCGGCAAATTGCGTTTTTGCGTGGCAAAAAAATAGGCCACTGTGCTGAGCAGTGCCGCCACAAAAGATAAAATCACAAAAAAATGCCCCAGTTTTCCGGGAAAAAGGTGCTCGTTTAAGAATTCCATAAATATAAAATCAAAAGGACGGTTGAATCAGAATCTGCAGAATTTTAGAATTTTCAAAATTCGCGAATTCTGAAAATTCTAAAATTCTGCAAATTCTGATTCTAAAATTTAAGCAAAAAATGAATGCGGCTGCAAATGTAAACCGCTGTTTTTCAATCCAGAGCATGGATGCACCAAACACGGTGGCGGCTGCATTTTCTTTTTACTTCTGCTCAAATTTGCAATTCCAACTAAAAATGGTGGTCATTCCTCTAAAAATTTGGAACATTTGCCCCGCAACTCTTGATATTTACCCATATTCGAAAATTTAAAAATAACTAAAAAAATGATGCGGTCTATTTTAACAATTTTAATAGTCAGTTTTTTAACTGGCTTTGGTTTTTCCCAATCTTCAAAAAACCTTTTCAAACCCATTTCAAAAAATCTCGCGGCTCGGACGGATTTAAAACGGACAGCCGTTCCGAAGGTTTTTTCAACTTATCGCCTTGATTTTCAGGCATTTGAAAATGCGGTGCGGCTCGCGCCACAAGAATTTACAGCCGTGGCGCGGCAAAAAAATTGCCGCGTAGTTTTGCCAAATCCAGATGGCACTTTTGAAACTTTTGCCATTTGGAAAACCGGAATCATGCACCCTGATTTGGCTGCAAAATTTCCCCAAATCATGACTTTTGCCGGTGAATCCATCGAAAGTCCGGGCAAAACTTTGTGCCTCATCGTTTCGATGCACGGTGTGAAAGCGGCAATTTGCAACCCGGATTTGAGTTTTGATTATGTTGAATCAATGTACAAACTCAATACGGAATTTTATCAATCCTACCATCGTGCAGATTATCCTTTTGAAAATGAAGTGAATTTGCCCGGCAGCGTGGTCGAGTCGGAATCTGAAATTTTGAACGATGAAGAAATGTTTGTCCCCGAAAATAAATCGGTGGAACGTGGCCCATTGCTCGAACCAGTTTCGGTGAAAATTTTTCGGTACGCTGTTTCCTGCACCGGCGAATATGCCCAAGATAATGGAGGTACGTTGGCTGCAGTTTTGGCAAAAGTGGTAGAGCATTCCGCCCAAGTTTCTGCTAATTTTGAAAGAGATATTGATATTCGTTTGCAATTGGTTGCAAACAATGAGCAGTTGATTTTTCTCGATCCAGCGACCGACCCGTTTGTTGGGCAAGTCGGGGATTATATGTCTCAAAATCCAGCGGTTTTGAATGCTAAATTGACGATTGCAGGATATGATATTGGCCACAATTATTGCCGGTACACAGGTGGGGCAGCTGCCGGGATTTCTGGCGGGACCACTTGTCAAAATAGTAAAGGCGCGGGTTGCTCGTCAGGTTCGGGTGATTACGGAGCAGGTTTTATTGGCGTAATTGGTCAAGAAGTGGGGCATAATTTGTCGGGCGGCCACACATGGAATCGCTGCGGCGACACGGGTGGCAGAAATGGTTTGACGGCTTTTGAACCCGGAAGTGGTTCAACTATTATGTCTTACGGTGGTGCTTGTGGGACGGATAATGTTATTTCAGGTACCACGCAAGCGGATTTATATTACCATGCCGGTTCGATTGATGAGATTGGAAAATTTGCAAAATCAGTTGGCTGCGGCACGAAACAAACGGTTGCAAATATCCATCCGGTCGTCACTTTGCCTTACCAAAACAACTTTTTTATCCCAATCAGCACGCCTTTTGAACTCGACGGTTCGGCAAGTGATGAAGATGGCGACGCGCTGACTTACTGTTGGGAACAAATGGATGCAGGCCCTGAAGTGCCTTTGGAAAGCCCTGCTGGCAGTTGTGCTACTTTCCGTTCGCGTCCGGCGGGTCTCAAAACAAATCGGTATTGCCCACCCTTGATTACGGTAATTACAAATGGTTTTTCCTTGGCCGATCAATTGCCAACTTACACACGCGACATGACTTTTCGATTGACTGCACGCGACAATAAATTGAACGGCGGCGGCGTCGGTTGGGCAGATGTTGAATTTAAAGCCACCGATTTGGCGGGGCCATTTTTGGTGCAATCTCCAAATTTGGCGACCGATGTTTGGCACGTCGGCGAATATGTAAATGTAAAATGGGACGTCGCCAACACGAATAACGCACCCGTCAATTGCAAAAAAGTGAACATCCGATTGAGCAAAGATGCTGGACAAACTTATCCAATCACGCTGGCTTCAAATGTTGAAAATGACGGCAGCCAATATATTTTGGTGCCAAATGAATTGGCAAGTGCTGCACGAGTTCGAATTGACGGCGCCGACAACATCTTTTTTGATATTTCAGATAAAAATTTCAAAATCCTCGCTCCGACAGCCCCTGCTTTGTCTTTGGGTTTGTCCACCGACGGCGGGCAGGTTTGTTTGCCCAATAAATTCACGACCGAAGTGATTTCGGCAGGCGTTTTGGGTTTCAATTCGCCGGTGGAATTGTTGCTTTTAAATTTGCCGCCGGGCGCGAAAAAGCACTTTTTCAAAGATATCATCACGCCCGGTGAAAATTCTATCCTCGAAATTGACCTTACCGAAGTGACAACGGAAGGCGTCTTTACGATTGAAATGTTGGGTATTGCGGGCACCGACACGATTCGCCGACCTATTACTTTGACTTTGGTGAGCAATGATTTTTCAAATCTCGCGCTCGTTTCGCCTGCCGACGGCTCGACGGGTTTGATTCAATCGCAAACACTTACTTTCGACAAAGTGCCGGATGCCAATCTTTATGATATTGAAATTGGAACAAGTGCAGCATTTTTGCCGGATAGTTTGTTTGCCTCGCAATCGAATATGGTGGGCTCGTCTTTCGTTTTGACCAACCAATTGGAAAAATCAACGGGTTATTTTTGGCGCGTCCGACCAAAAAATGAATGTGGGACGCACGAGTGGACGGAGCCATTTTTCTTTTCAACTTTGGTTGAAAATTGCAGCCAAGTTCAGGCCAACGATTTGCCAAAAGTTCTGACTGCGAACGCGGTTTCGGCCATCGAAAGCGAACTTTTTGTCAACACGCCCGGCACGGTCAGCGATGTGAATATCAAATCTTTGAAAGGTTTTCACAATGCTTTTAAAGATTTGGACGTGGAGTTGGTGAGCCCGGCGGGAACGGTGGTACCGATTTTTAAAAATAAATGTGGGACAATTTCGGTCTCGTTCAACTTAGCTTTTGACAATCAGGCACCGAATGCTTTTTCTTGCCCGCCCGGAAATTCTGGCGTTTTTGTAAAACCGACCGGCAATTTGGGCACTTTTACCGGCGAGTCCGTCACCGGAAAATGGTTGTTGAAAGTGAAAGATGTGAACCCTGGCGGCGGCGGCAGCATCGAAGGTTTTCGTTTGGAATTTTGCGCGAGTGCTTCTTTGAACCCACCGTTTTTGGTCAAAAATGTGGTGATGCCGATCGAGCAAGGCAAGGACAAATTGGTTTCCCCCGATTTGCTTTTGGTCGAAGATGCCAATAATTCGCACAGCCAATTGATTTATACGTTGCTGGCGATCCCAAAATTTGGGCGTTTGGAGTTTAACGGCGCGGCGGTTCAGCAAGGCGCACGTTTTTCTCAACAAGATTTAGACGAGGGAAAATTGCGCTATTTTGATTTGGGAAATAATTTGAACCCCGATAGTTTCAAATTTATCGTCGAAGATGGCGAGGGCGGCTGGTTGGGTTCGACCAAATTTATCATTCAACCTTTTACGGTTGGAACTTCCGAGGCCGAGGGAAAAATCGGTTTCTCCGTTTTCCCGAATCCGACGTCTGAAAAAGTGTCCGTATTTTTTGAAAATTCTGTCAAATCGGATACCCGAGTTGCCATTTTCAGCATCGCCGGGCAGTTGATGAATTCTGAAATTTTGGGTGGCGGCGAACAGTTTATTTCTTTGGAAATGAAAGAGTTGCCACAGGGAATTTACTTTTTGTCAGTTGAAAATCAGGAAGGACGCGGGGTGCAGAAGGTGGTGAAAAATTAGTCATCCGATATTTTTTGTTATTGAAAAAATGAAAAAAAGCGGTCGTGTCCAAAAGCACGGCCGCTTTTTTGTTTGAATGGATAAACCCTATTTAAAAAAAAAAGGATTTATCCGGCTAAATTTGCAAGCAAAAAGTACCAATTATGAATGTTGAACTAAATTCTGCAAAGATGTGGGTGAAAGAAAACCGCAATTTGCTTCGAAAATACAAAGGGCAATGGATTGCCTACAATGGTCAGGACGGCGTTTTGGGGCATCATGAAAACGTGAAAAATTTGGTGGAAATGGTCAAAGGGAAGGGGAAGCCTTATATTTTAAAGTTTGTCGACCCATTTTTTTACTCCGGTTTGCGGCGATTGGTGCCGATACGTTTCCGGCCATTTCGGCAAGAATCTTGGGAACCGACCATTAGTGTCCCAATTTCAAATAAAAATCAGACAGCAACAATCGAAATGTTGGTTGATTCTGGCGCAGATATTTCAACCATTTCCTTGGATTTGGGAGAAGTTCTTGGCTTTGTGAAACATGAAGATGAAGTGCCGGAAGTTGCCGCAGGTGTAAATGGCACGGTGGAATATGTGATTCGAAAGGTTAACATGGAAATTGAAGAACATGTATTTTCAGCCCCAGTGGCTTGGCTTTTGGATGAAAAATGCGATGATTTGTTGCTCGGTCGAGAAACTGTTTTTGATATTTTTGATATTGAATTTAAGCAAAAAGATGGTGAAATTCTTTTTCGAAAAAGGTCAGATGCTTGAAGGTTTTTCAACTGCTTTTAAAAATTTTTTTAAAACAAAAAAATCCCCGGCAATCACTCGCCGGGGATTTTTTTTATCCTTTTCTCAAAATTTTCAAAAACTAAACCGCTTCCAGCACCTCTTCCTGCTGATGAATTTCTCCCCAAACCCCCGAATTCACGCAAGTATGCATCCAATCATATCTATCCGTTTCCAAACCCATCCGGTAGCGATTGAGGTAATTTTTTAAAAAAGTACCCACCGGGCGATTTTTTTCATTCACTTCCGGCAAATCAATCACTTTATCGCGCCAAGTTATGTCGGCCACGTGTGAAACAACTGCAGCCGTGCCCGCCCCAAAACACTCGGTCAAAGTGCCGCGACGGTACGCATCCGTGATTTCGTGGATGCTCAAAAGCCGGTCTTCCACCACAAAGCCATGGTCTTTCAAAATCGTCAAAAAACTATCGCGGGTGATGCCCCGCAAAATCGTCCCGGTCGTGGCTGGCGTGACGACTTTTCCATCGATCACAAAAAACAGGTTCATCGTGCCGACTTCTTGCACATATTTTTTCTCGACCGCATCCATCCACATCACTTGGTCGAAGCCGTTTTGCTTCGCGCGCATCGCCGGGAGCAACGAACCGCCATAATTTCCGGCGCATTTTGCCTCGCCAGCACCACCTTGCACGGCACGGGTGAAGACTTCTTCGACCCACAATTTGATTGGTTTTGGATAATATGGGCCAACCGGGCCAGTAAAAATGATGAATTTGTACGTTTTCGAAGCCTGAACGCCAAAAACTTCGTCGGTCGCAAACATGAACGGACGGATGTACAAAGCATGGTCTGCAAAATCCGGAATCCAATCTTGGTCGAGGTCAACCAACATATTAATAGCTTGCAAAAACAAGGCTTCCGGCAACATCGGCATGCACATTCTTTCGGCTGAAAGATTGAGTCGGCGGGCGTGCATTTCAGGTCGGAAAAGGGTCGGGTCGCCTTGCATTTTGGTGGCTTTCATGCCTTCAAAAATGCTCTGGCCATAATGAAGCGCAAGGTTGGACGGCGCGATTTCAAATTTGTGGTACGGTTGGATACTCAAATTTGTCCATTTTTCGCCGTCAAAATCAGCAACAAACATGTGGTCTGAAATAACTTTGCCGAAGGGGATGTCGGAGAAATCCACGCTTCCGAGTCGTGAGTTCGTGGTGCGTTGAACCTTGATTTTGTACTTCATTTTTGCTTTAGTTTGGTGAGCGAGCTGAGGCTCGGACTGTGAAGAAATTGATGCTGCAAAGTTATAAATTTTGAAAGACAAAAAAAAGGCTTGCCCAAAATAAATTTGGTCAACCTATATTTGCGCAGGTATCCAGCCAAATTTTATTTAAATAAAAACGCTGTTTGGATTTATAAATTTCTAAAAAGTGGTTTTGCTGGGTTTTGTCGAAATACCTGAAATTAGGTTTTTCAGACCTGTTTTTCATTTCTAAATTATGGTTTAAAGCCATGTAAAATCTGTTGAAAATGACTGATGAACTGATATTTGTGGCTGCCGAAAATGCGATGCCAAAATCTTTTTCGGGCGGTTTTGCTGCACAGGTTTTGGTGGTTTTGCCGGCTTCTGAAAACGTGGAAGCGGAGAAGATTTTTTTGAAAAAAGTCTTTTCTGCGGTGCAAATTGATTTTGATCGAGATGCTTTGTGTTTGGAAATTTCGGCAGGTGAAATTTTTTCCATTTCAAAAACGGTGCGGGAAAAATTGCCGGAAAAAGTCTTGGTTTTTGGATTTTCGCCGCCGGAAGTCGGGATGGCATTGCAAGTGCCGATGTACCAAAGTTTTTTGTGGGGCGGGGTGTCGTTTTTGTTTTCCGAAAATTTGAATCTTTTGGAAAATGACCGGGATCGGAAAACAAAACTTTGGGCAGGTTTGAAAGCGATGTTTTTTTAGGTTTGCTTGTCAAATTGAAAAAAGTGGAGATTTCAAACTCCACTTTTTTCATTCATTAATTTTAAAATTTTAAAAATGAAAATAGCATACGTTTTCCCCGGGCAAGGCTCGCAACACGAAGGAATGGGCAAAGAATTGTACCAAACCAATGCCGAAGCGAAACGGATTTTTGAAAAAGCCAACCAAATTTTGGGCTGGAAAATCACCGAAATCATGTTCGAAGGTTCAAAAGATGATCTCACCCAAACCAAAGTGACGCAACCTGCTGTGTTTTTGGAAAGCATCGTCCGGTCTCGTCTCAGACGAGAGGACGAAAATTTTCAGCCGTCGGCAGTCGCGGGGCATTCGCTTGGCGAATTCACGGCTTTGGTCGCGGCGAAGGCTTTGAGTTTTGAGGACGGTTTGCTTTTGGTCAGCCAACGGGCGCACGCGATGCAAAAGGCTTGCGAATTGGTGGACGGCACGATGGCCGCAGTTTTGGGCATGGGAGACGCGGCGGTCGAGAAAATTTGCCTTGATTTTTCGTTGGAAAACCCCGAAGAAATCGTCGTTCCGGCAAATTACAACTCGCCGGGGCAATTGGTGATTTCGGGTTCGCGGCGCGGAATTGAATTGATTTCTCCAAAATTACAAGCCGCCGGGGCAAAACGGGTGCTGGTTTTGGCCGTCGGCGGGGCGTTTCACTCACCTTTGATGCAGCCCGCGCAAATCGAATTGGCAAAAGCCATCGAAGCCGTGAAAATCAAAAAACCGATTTGCCCGGTTTATCAAAATGTAAATGCGCAGCCAGTTTCCGACCCCGAAGAAATCAAAATGAACCTGATTTCGCAACTCACCGGCCCGGTTCGCTGGACGCAAATTATTGAAAATATGCTGGCCGATGGCATCGAAAAATTTGTGGAAGTGGGCGGCGGCGGCGCAGTTTTGCGGGGGATGATTCGAAAAATCAACAAAGAAGTGGCGACCGACGGCATTTGATTTTGGCTCAATTATGATTCCAAGTTGCTGTTTCAAAAAGGTGCGTAGCACCTCAATATTTGTAGAATTTTGTAGCCAAAATTTTAAAAAGGTGCGTAGCACCGGAACATTTGACCTTGAAATATGACGGTGCTACGCACCTTTTGAATCGCTTTTCCTTGTTTTTCTACAAATATCGAGGTGCTACGCACCTTTTTGAAACAGCAACTTGATATCATAATTGAGCCTTATTTTTTTGTCATTCTGGAGAAATCCGTCTTCTCAAATTTAGTAAATTTCTTTTATTTCAGAAAAAAGCACGACGCACCACGTCGTGCTTTTTTGTTTTAAACAATTGAAAATCAATGCGTTACAAAGTTGGCACGCGAATTGCGAAGAAGGTTATAAAGAATGCCGTATGAAATCAAATTTTCTACAAATCACCCGAGATGAATGGCAATTTTTGTTGGAAGACAAAAGCCCAAATACAAGTGTCCTCGTTTTGGTCGAAGAATTTCAGCACGAGGAACAGATGATTGACAGGTTGATCCAGCGGATTTCAGATGATCACGACGACCTGAAATTTTACCGACTGAACACATTCCCGGATCATCCAATTTTAGTAGAACTGCGCATTCGGATGTTGCCCGCGATTGTTATTTTTCATCAAGGCGAAATAGTTTATGTGTCCGACGAACCGCTCAGGAACGTGTAAAAAATAAGTTGTGAACTTTGGGTTTCAAATTTGACTTCATGGAAGTTTTCACAGACGACGAAATCAGATATTTCAAGCAGTTGGACGAGCGACAACAGCGGCTTTTTGCGGGCCTTCGGGCAAAAATTCTGGGTCGAGGAGGTGTTGGTTTGGTGAGTGCGGCACTTGGCCTGCATGAAAACACGGTCAGGCGGGGCAAGGACGAGTTGGATGATTTGCCATCCATCCCAGAAAAACGCATTCGCAAAACAGGTGCTGGCGCAAAAAAAAAGTGTTGAGCCAACCCGAACTGTTGTGTGCTTTTGATGCGGTTCTGGGGGGCAACACCGCCGGACTTCCCCAAGATGCTTCGGTCAAATGGACCCATTTGAGTCAGGTGCAAATTGTCGAAAAAATGGCGGCCCAGAAAATTTCTGCCAGCCGTTATTTGGTCAAACAAATGCTGGGTTTGCGCGGTTTCAAAAAACGCAAACTATTGAAAAACAACGAGTTGAAGGTTGTTGAAGGCAGAAACGAGCAGTTTGAGCGCATAGCCGCAACGCGGGAAATATTTGCCCGGAACCAACTTCCGCAACTGAGCATCGACACGAAAAACAAGGAGTTGTTGGGCAATTTTTACCGAAAGGGCAGCACCTATTGCGTCGAAGGGCAAAAAGTGAACGACCACGATTTTGCCACCTTTGCCGAAGGCCGATTGGTGCCGCACGGCATTTATGACGTTTCGGACAACACGGGCTATATCACCTTGGGAACGAGCAAGGACACCTCTGAATTTGTTTGCGACAACCTGCGGGACTACTGGCTGTCCGACCTTCAATTCAAGTATCCAGATGCCCATACGATGTTGCTCTTGTGCGATGGCGGTGGCTCGAACTCTTGTCTGCACCACATTTTCAAACAAGACCTCCTCAAACTTGCCAATCAATTGAAAATCAATATTTTAGTGGCCCACTATCCGGCTTATTGCTCAAAATACAACCCCATTGAGCACCGTCTTTTTGCCCAAATATCCCATACTTGGTCGGGTGTTCCGCTTAGAAATATCCAATTTGTCAAAGAACTGACCGATACGACAACCACAAAAACAGGGCTGCAAGTGGTCTCCAAAATCAACTTGAAAACCTATGAAAACAAACGACCCGTCGAAGATGACTTCAAAAACCAAATCCAACAATTCGTTACTTTTGATTCGGATTGCCCAAAATGGAACTACCTCATTCGATACCCAAATTGACAACTTATTTTTTACACGTTCCTCAACCGAAATATTTTGATCGAAAAACTGGAAGAAGCCACCACACTTTTGAATATACTTTGACCCCAAGCCACTATCAAACACTCACTTTTTTTTTAATTTTTTGCCTCAGCCCACTAACCAGTTCACCACCACCACTTTTTTTTCAAATCCAAAAACTTAGACAATGTATCAACCTAAATTCTTTAACCACACTTCGCAAACGTCTCAATTACCATCCATCCAATCGTTGCCACCCTAACAAAACCAAAGTACGCACCCTGTACTCTGTTCTAACCAAATAAAAGAAACCCCAAAAACCAAGTTTTTGAAACAAGTAAAAATCGAAACACGCTTATTTCTTTTTTATTAGTAGTTACAAATTATTGAAAACCAAATTGTTATATTTTTTTTGTACTTTTTTGCATTTTAAAAAACTGAATTCTAAACACAACTCGTAAGTATTTTTTAAGACCGGTCTTTGCTTTTTTTATTTTTTCCACCTTTCCAAATCCAAATTTTTTTAAAAAATGAGACTAATTAACTTTCTCCCAGCGCGCACGCGTTGGAGCATCACCACATTGCTCCTTTTTGTGTGCTTCGTAGTTTACGGTCAACGTTCTACCCCCCAGCAAATTGAAAACCGCAAAGCCGCCATTCGTTCGGACAACCGTGTTGAAACAGTTCAATTTTCCGAAAGAACTGGCACTCCCGAACTCGTAACTTTCCGCACTTCCGATCCCGCTCAATCTTACAAGATGGCCGACGCAGATCGGCAACTCCGGCAAAAACTTGATGTCCGCCCCGGCACCGACGACCTCCAAGTCCTGCGCTCCGACAAAATGAAAAACGGCCTCGAACTTGCCCGTTTCCAACAATCTTTCAAAGGCATCAAAGTGGCGCACGGCCAATATCTCGCCCTGACGAAGGATGAAAACCTGCTCGCACTGACTGGCGATTTTTTTCAAATTCCCACAAAATTTGACATTTCCCCAGCGCTCAGCGAGCAGCAAGCCTTACAATTTGCCCTAAATTGGGTCAATGCAGACCAATATGCTTGGGAATATGTCGCCGAAATGCGCGACCGGCCGGGCATCACCTTCGATGCGCACCGCGCTTTGCAGGCCTATTACGATGAATATTTGCCGAAAGGCGAACTCGTCATCGTGGACGATTTTTCAACCGAGGAAATCGACCTTGATTTGGCGTACAAATTCAATATTTATGCGGCATACCCACTTTTCCGGGCTTGGATTTTTGTCAATGCACGCACCGGAAAAATCATGCTCCGCGATGCCATCATCAAACACGCCGGCGGCGATACCCGCTACGCCGGCACCCGAACTTTTGGCTCCGAACCCGGCACCTGCGGAGGCGGACAAAATGAATTATTGAACACGGTGAAAGGTGGCGGTTTTGAAACCCGCGACATGCAAGCAGTCGGTGGATTGCCACTTTCCATCCCTGCACTTTACGCCGTTTCCACCTGTTTTACCGACAACGACGGCAACTGGACGGAAGCCGAGCACACCACGCCCGTTTTTATTGACGAAAGTCAAAACGACGATTTCGCTTTGGATGCCCACTGGGGCGCGGAAACTGTATACGATTATTGGTTCAAAAAGCACGGTCGGCTGAGTTACGACAACAATAATGCAAAAATCAGCAGTTTTGTCCACTACGGCCAGGGCTATGACAATGCTTTTTGGAACGGCGTGGCGATGACCTACGGCGACGGCAGCTGGCAGCAAGGCCTGAACCCGCTGGGCGGTTTTGCCCCGTTGACTTCGATGGATGTCTGCGGCCACGAAATCGGCCACGCGGTTTGCACCAACACCTCCGATCTGGTTTATGAAAAAGAAAGCGGCGCGATGAACGAAGGTTTTTCGGACATCTGGGCGGCCTGCATCGAGCATTTTGTGCTGGACAGCATTGACAACTCCCTCGATTTTGACCCTTGGGGCATCGGTGAGCAAATTGACGAAACCGACCTCGGCGTCCCGCCCGGTCAAGCAACTTCCTCGGCACTTCGCTGGATGGATCATCCGAAAGCCGAAGGCAACCCCGATTGCTACGGCGGCACGAACTGGACAAACCCAAATTGCTCGCCCAGTTTGGCAAATGACCAGTGCGGCGTCCACAACAACAGTGGCGTTTTGAACAAATGGTTTTACCTGATGGTTGCCGGTTCTGGCCAAACTTTGACGCCCGGCGCGGGCAAACCCGCCATCGAAGACGGTATCACTGACCAGGGGGCAACTTATAGTTTCAGTGGCCTCGGTTTTGAAAAAGCAGAGAAAATTGCCTTTTTGACCGAAACCTTGCTCACGCCGACCTCCACTTTTGCGGTCGCTCGCGCAAAATCGATTTTCGCTGCGGGGACTTTGTACGGTGCCTGTTCGTCGGAACAAAACATCGTCGCAGCGGCTTGGAATGCGGTCAACGTGACTGGTGCTTCGGCTGATTGCACGCCGCGAGTCGAGTTTCTTTCCGCAGGTTCTTCGTTTACCGAAGCCGCTCCGGCCATCGGTTGCAATGCAAAACGGACGGTTTCGATCCCAGTTTATGGCATTTCAACCACAGCAACGACCACTGTTTCGGCAGTTGGAAACGGCTCGAAACCTGCCACGCCAATCGCAGATTTTAATCTTTTGACGACTTCTTTAAATTTTGCAACCGGCTCGAACAAAACCATCGAATTGGAAATCATCGACGATGGTTTTGTCGAATTGAACGAGACCATCCTGATTTCGCTCTCCGGTTTTCCTGCAACCTTCACCGTGACGATCACCGACGACGACGTGAACCCGAGCATCGGAAACAGCACGGTCACCGCGATGGCCACCCAACTTTTCAGTTCCACCACCCGGCCAACCGGATGGAACGTCTTGACCCTCGGCGAGGGCGGAAATACCTGGAAATTCAACGGTGCCGGGCTGGCCGCAGGCAGGGCATTTATCACCGATGGTATTGCAAACACCACCACGTATGACCAAACCGTCGCAACCCACACCATTTTGGTCACGCCAAAAATTGACGCTCGCGGAAAAAACACCCTCAATTTGACTTTCGATTGGACAGCCGGCGGAGAAACGGATGCCGTTGACCCGATTTTGTTCGATTACGGAAGTGTTGGTTATTCTTTGGATGGTGAAAATTTCACGTTTATCCAAGATTTTGTCGGCACGGCGGGCGGTGCGGTCATGGCTTCTGGCGCATTTGCCCAAAACCTGCCAGCGAGTTTGAACAACACCGAATTTTACGTCGGTTTCCGTTGGTACAACGACGCGCTGCTGGGGCATTCGCATAGTTTCACAGTTGACAATGTTGGGGTTACCGGAAAAGTTGTGCCGATCGAAACGGCTTTGAACGCCGAGGCTGGCTCGAAAGTCAACGATGCCGAAACGGTCTATTTTTACAATACGACTGGAAAATTGATTGCCAAAGTCAAGGACATGACCGCTGCCGGCATCGGTTTGGGTTGTGTCAATTTGAAAATCATCCAGGCTGGCGGCGGCCAAATTCCACTTTCCGGCGGTTTGCGTTCCGAAAAAGCGGTCGAAATCACGGGCACTGGCCTGACCTCTGCCAATTCGTACCAATTGACTATGTATTTCACAGCCGCCGAAATCGCTTCGTGGGGCGCGGATGCCATGACTTTGGGCATGGTAAAAACCACCGCAACGAACATTGCAGATGCCTATCTCGGCAATTCTTCGTTGAAAACCGATGCCCAGACCGCGACCGCTTCGCTCAATGCCGATGGCGATTTGAGCTACACCGCGACATTTGCAGGGGTTGGAAAAGTGGTTTTGCAAAAAGATGTCGTGCTCGCCGGTTGCCTCGTGACTTTTGAAGAAACACCCACCATTACTTTGTTGAAAGACGTGCAGGCGCGGATCGATTGGCCGGATGTTGCGGGTCTCGTTTATGGCACTTTTGGTTTCAAACATGAAATCCAATACCGCGTCGTGGGCACTTCGACCTGGAAAGTGCTGAAACTGACCAAATCGCTCGCCCTTTTGCAAAAACTTTTGCCGGGCACGGATTATGAATATCAACTCAGAAATGTGTGCGATTTGGGTGGTTCGATTTGGTCATCGACCTTCAATTTTACCACTTCGCCTTGCACCAGCCCAGTGATGACCGTTTCAAATCTGACAACCACGACCGCGACCGTTTCTTGGCCTGCCGTTCCTTTGTCCACAAAATACTATTTTCAATATCGTCCGGTTGGAGGTGCTTATGTCAATGTAAATCTCACGCCGCCAGTCAATTCCATCAATTTGACGGGGCTGACGCCGGGCACAAATTACACCTATCGGATCCGGGTGAACTGCCCGTGGGGTATTTCAACTTATACAAAATTGGCAAATTTCACGACGCCAGCCTCCAAACCGAACGGCGAAATGGCTGACCGCAACTTGATTTTGCAAGACGAATCCGACGCCGACGCCTCGCTTTGGTTGTTCCCGAACCCAGCAACCGACGCGCTCGTCGCAGGTTTTGAACCAGAAAATCCGAACGTACCAGTCAATTTGAGAATTACGGACCAATTGGGTCGCACCATGTTCAGTTCCGATAACCTCGGCGACCCGGAAATGGGTTATCAGGAAATCAGCATTGACATCAGCCGTTTTGCTGCAGGCATTTACATCCTGCACTTTTCAAACGGCGAGTACCGGAGCAGCCAAAAATTTGTCAAGGCTGCAAATTGAAATTTAGCATTTCAGATTATAAAGAGGGGAGGCCAAAAACGGTCTCCCCTTTTTTCAATTAAATTATGATATTCAGTTTTAAAAAACATAAAATCAATAATTTAAACTTGAAAAAATTGCAAATTATAAAATAAACAAAAATATCAAATGGAAGAAAAAATCACGCAGATGCTCCGGCATCAAAACAACGAAGCGATAGCCCTGATTTATGAAACCTATTCGCCTGCTTTATTTGGCGTCATTTTTCGCATTGTCCATTCGCAGGAATTGGCCGAGCAAGTCGTGCAGGACACGTTCGTAAAAGTGTGGAAAAATGCCACACAATTCGACCACAAAAAAGGCCGATTGTTCACTTGGCTTTTGAAAATCGCCCGGAACACGGCGATTGATGCGACTCGTGCCGCCAATTTTAAAATTTATTCAAAATTTGAAAATGAAAAAATCCTGGCCGCCCGGCCCAGCGAAATCAAAATAAATCCCGACCAAATTGGGCTGCGAAATCTGGTGGAAAGTTTGGATGAAAAATATCGAGTGGTCGTCCAAAAAACCTATTTCGAGGGCTACACCCAACCTGAAATTGAAAAGGAATTGGGCATCCCGACCGGCACGGTGAAAACCCGGTTGCGGTTCGCAATCAACGAATTGCGAAAGAAATTTTGAGTAAAATTAGAATGAAAAAGGTGCTTCCAATGTGGGCGTCAATTCATCACATCCACGTCGTGGATCACGCTCAACAACAATTTGATGTCTTCATAAAATTCGCGCACCACCTCAAAACCCATATTTGAGGCAAAAAGCATCGGTTCGAGCAAGTCCTTGTTTTGCGAAACGGCGAGGTAAATTTTGTCTTCGATAATGCTCACATAAATGTCCTTGCCGTGTTTTTTTCGATATTCGATCAGCGCGCGTTGCATGTCTTCCGACAAAACAGTTTTCACCCGCGCGTCAGGCGTGGCATACGTATCGAAAAAAAACTCGAATTCCGGGAGCAAATTGTCATTCACCCGCACGCCTTTTTGGAGATGAAATGCGCGTTCGGTGCGCGAAAGGTATTTTCGGAAATTATCGGGGATCATCAAAATCTTGCCATGCATTTTTGTTTTTTTAAAATCCCCGACCAAAAAAACACCTTTAAAAACACGGTCAATTTTGTTCCGGACGGGCGAAATCTCGGTCACCGTCAGTTCTGAAAACTCAATTGGCATCTCGCGGATCGTCCCAGAAATATAATCCTCGCCCACATATTCGTCGGCGTGGGTAAAAATGCAGGACTCGAAAAATTTTTCTTTTGAAATAAATTTCTTGGCGTGGTAAGAAAAAGTGCCGTAATTGATGTCATTGTCAATAAAATCGAGCACGAGGCCGACGATGCGCGGTTTGAATTCATTTAAAAAAACCTGCACTTTGAAAACCAGCCGACCCGCCCAAATCCCAGCCGCCAGCAAAAAAAGCAAGGTCAAAACCAGCACATCCACAAAAACGGCGAGAAAAAACAGACCCGCCAAAACCAAAGCCGAAAAAACAATCAACCGCACCAGATTTTGCCGCCGCCGTTCGAGGTGCAGCAGTTCGGGGTAAATACTTTGGTTGTAAAAAAGACGGAAATCGTCGCGGGCGGAGTGGTGCAAAATTGGTTATTTGTTATTGGTTACTGGGAAATTGGTTATTGGGGAATTGGTTATTTGAAAATTGGGGAATTGGTTATTGGGAAATTGGAAACTTGGGTCAATAACCAATTTCCCATTTTCCCAATAACTAATTTCCCAATAACCAATTCCCTATTTCCCCAGTAACCAATCAACCAAGATCGATGCCTTTTTTCTCGGTGTATTCCACGATATATTCATCAATCAAACCGGCCAAAATATCTTTCAAAAACGCATTTTCGAGGCGGGCGATGGTTTTCAATTTTTCCAATTTCGGTTTGTCCACCGAAACGGTCAGGCGTTTTTTCAACATTTCATCCGGCGTCGCCTCGCGCACCGAAATCGTCTGACGAATCAAAGCATCGAGACCCGAAAGCGGGGCGCGGTGCGGCTGAATTTGGGTCGCGGCAGCCGATTTTGATTTCCCGGAAGGCATCTCGCCTGAGGCGAGACCGCCCGCCCGCCGATTTTCGTAACGTTCAAAACCTTCGTCCATCGCTTCCTGCAACAGCGCGTCCAAATCGGAGACAAAATTTTTGTGCCCGCTGCGTCTCGCCTGGGGCGAGCGCGCCGCGCCGATTTCACCCACAAAAACGGATGCCTCGCTCGCCGGGGAGTCATTATTAAAAAGGTCGTCGAGACCTGAGGAAAAGTTCTTTTTGCTCATTTTTCAAAGCGATTTGAGTGATGAAATGTTTTTTTAAATGAAAACTTCCGCGTTTTCACATTTCATCGCTTATCAATTCAGGTTGTGCGGGTGTCGAAACGCCTTCCGTCCGCGCCAAAATTTCTTGACAAAGTGCCAAATAATCCGCCGCGCCCGAACTTTTCGGGGCATATTCGAAAATATCTTTCCGGGCGGCGGGAGCCTCGGCGAGTGCCACATTTTCGCGGATGTGCGTTTTGAAAACCTTTTCACCAAAATGTTTGTGGATAATTTCGACGACATCTCGGTTCAAAACCCGGCGGGCATCGTACATCGTGGCAATCACGCCGCCGATTTCGAGGCTTTTGTTCAAACGGAACCGCACTTTGTCGATCACCTGTTTGATTTTCGCCAAACCCTGCACTGCCAAAAACTCGGTCTGCAACGGGATCATCACAAAACGGCTGCTCGTCATCGCGTTCAAAGTCAGCAGGCCGAGCGACGGCGGGCAGTCAATAATAATATAATCGTAGTCGTCGGAAACTTGTCCGAGCAGATCACGGAGGATAAACTCGCGCCCCGCCTCGTTGATCAGTTCCATTTCCGCACCCGACAAATCGAGCGACGAAATCACGACATCGAGACCCGGTTTGTGGGTCACCGGCACCAGTTCGCTTTCGCCGCGCAGGGCTTCGTAAATTGTAAATTTCTGGCGCGGAATGCCGAGCGAAATGGTCAAATTGGCCTGCGGATCGAGGTCGAGCAACATCACCCGTTTGCCCAATTCCACCAAACCTGCACCGATATTAATGGCACTCGTCGTTTTTCCGACGCCGCCTTTGTGATTCAACAATGAAATAATGATAGCCATAGACATTTTGGACATTGGATTTTGGACTTTGGACATTGGACATTGGATTTTGGATACTGAACTTTTTCAAAGTCCAAAATCCAACGTCCACTCAACGCGCCAAAGGTAAACAGGAATTGGAAAATGGGAAGATGCGGCGACATTCTGTTTTGGTTGAAAAATTGAGCGAGCGGCGGCGAATGTTTTAAAACGCGGTTTTTGTAAAACAAAATCTCAAAGTCGTTTCTGACAAAATCTGTTTGATGTTGAAACAATCTTTTTTCAGAGCCAACCAACTGGTTTTTAACGAGTTGTGATTTCAAGAAAAAATGTTTTGAAATTTTTCTTTAAAATATTTTGTTTTTAAAAATTAATTGTGTCAAATTTGCATCACCAAAAGGCGCAACAATCACCCACAAAATATTCTGTATTATGATAAAAGAAGACAGAGTCAAACTCAATGAACGCTTTATCCAAGCCTTCAAGTTGCTCGAAGACAGAGGAGCCATTGTCAAAAACGACCGGGGCGGAAAAGGCGTCGGCGACGTGGCAGAACGAATTTTAGGCAACAAAGCCTACGGGCACATCGTCCGCGCTTTTTTGAAAAGCGATAGCAAACGGGTCATAGATTACGGCCAAGCACAATCGTTTTGCTCGGCCTACAACATCAATGAAGCATGGTTGCTGCACGGAATCGGGAATCCGTTCGGGTTCGATTCGACCGCCGACGCACTTTCCGAAAAATCGTATTCCGCACCGGAAGGAAACATCCTTTTTACTTCCGTTCAGGCATTTGCAGGCACGACCCTCGGCGCGGAAGCACGGGAAGACAATGCCTATTTTTCCATTCCCGGCGTGAAAGGCGCAGGTTTGGTGGCGTTCCCAATCAACGGTAATTCGATGGAACCGGTCATTAAAAACGGCGATATCGTTGTGTGCCGTTCGGTGGAAAATGTGCAAGACCTACGTGACAATGAAATTTATGCCGTGAAAAGCGGTGGTAGCGTTTGGGTAAAATACGTCCAAAAAATGCCCAACCCACGCGGTCGCATCACCAAATTGAAATTGATTTCGGCCAATTATTTCGATAACGACCCGTTCGAGGAAGATGTGAACGAAGGTACTCGGCTGTTCAAAGTCATCCGAAAAATCAGTAATTTCTGATAAAATCTGCGGGTGTTTTGATGGAGGTCGAAATTTATTTCGACTGTTCAAACAGTGAGGCGGAATAAATTCCGCCCTCCATCAAAGTCGTCTGCCGACTAAAAAATTATCCTGCTGTTTATTGTTTTCGAAGCCTCCCGATGTAACTATCGGTTGAGGCTTTTTTCTTTTTGGTAAAAAAACAAAATAAAATCGTGGCGTTTGGTAAGGGAAAACCATAAAACGAAACTTATTAAAAAATTTCTGACCGGGTTAGTGTCAAAAAAAGAAAAAGTATTTACTACCTTCGCCATCGTCTTCGGACAACATTATCTCTCGCGGCGGAATTTGCATCCCACAATTTTCTCATTTTCTTAATCCGGCTTTCGGTATGCATTTCCTTACGTTTTCGGTTCGTACCCTTTTAATCCTCGGAATTACCTCAACTTTGTGTTCCTTTCGTTTTGGAGAAAAAACGCCCGTTTTGACGGCGCAAATGATTCAAGGCAAGTGGGAATGCAGCACAAAATCAGGTCAGTTGAACGACATCACATCTTACCAACTCCGTTGCGGCGGCGATGTCGTTTTTCACCCCAACCATTCGGTAGAAAGTGCAACTTCGGATGTCTTTATGCCAAGCGGTTCAAATTGGGCGGTCGAGGAAAATCAATTGGTGCTTCTCGATTCAAAAGGTACAAAATTTGTGGCTTTCGAAATCAAAAAATTGGAAGCCAACGAATTGATTATCAGCCGAAAAGGTGTGGATTACGGGTTTGAAAAAGCCCATTGACTTGGTCGGTTTTCCTGGTCTCTAAATGGGGGAAGTGGTCATCCGCTTCCCTCATTTTTTTTGAAGCACTTCCAAAAAATTTATTGATCGTTGAGCAGGCAGATTTCCGAAATTTTTCAAATTTCGGAAATCTTGTTTGTCTTTTCACTGCTTGATTTTCAAAAACAGTTCCGCCAATTCTGGTTTCACTGCCGTCGGCAGCCCGTTCATTTTCCCGATTTTTTCATTCACCAAATCAATCCGTTCGCCCATCGAAGGGTGCGTGCTGAGAAATGACGGCGCGTCGGTTGCCCCCGTTTTTTCAATCGTATTTTTCATTTTTTCAAATAAAGAAACCATGCCGCGAGGCGGAATCCCGGCGGCGATCATCAATTTCAGGCCGTTTTCATCAGCCTCGATTTCAAAATCGCGGGAATACGAAAGTCCACGCAATTGGTCGGCTTGCTGCGCCACCAAGCCCACCGCATCGCCAGAATTGCCAAAAAGCAAGGAAATCGCCATCGAATTGCCCAATTCCCGAAAAATCGAGCGCAC
Organism: Saprospirales bacterium; assembly: GCA_031398055.1. Taxonomy (GTDB): domain Bacteria; phylum Bacteroidota; class Bacteroidia; order Chitinophagales; family Saprospiraceae; genus M3007. The sequence goes on from JANNMS010000024.1 coordinate 72,422, forward strand.
CGAATGTTTCAAAAAAACGTGGCTCGCCTCGTGGCCAAGCAGTCCGGCGAGTTCTTCGGGCGTTTCCATCATCGAAATAATCGAGTCAAAAACGACAATCCGACCGCCCGGCACGGCAAACGCGTTCATCTGTTTTTCGCGGACGACGGTGAGCCGAAAATCGTACTCGCCCTCAAATTTCATCTGGTCAAAAAACTGCTGGACGAGCCGCGTTTTCACCGAGTCCACCGGAAAATCTTGGGTAAAAGATGCGAAAAGTGCATCGCCCATTTTCTGTTCGGTTTCGGGCGAAACGTGCTGCGCGGCGCGGTCGGCCAATTTTGGGACGCCCCAAAAATAAAAACCAACGGGCAGCAAAATCACAAAAAGCAAAGTGACGAGGCAGCCCGTCAAACCGATTTTGTCAAAAAAACCGCGCTGCCGAAACAACTTACTTTTCGGAAAATTTTGGTCGAACGCGCTGCGAAAATTGGGGTTGTTGATTTCCAAAAACAGTTTGCCGTTTTGCAAAATGATCTGCCCGTCGTGGTCGGTGGCCGAGTCGATTTCGGCGAGCGACCACTGCAAATTCAGGCGGTCGGACACCGAAAAAATGTGGATCGCGTCGCGGCGAATTTCGACGGTGGCCGGGTAGTTTTGGCCAGTTTGACGGTCGTAAAAGTGGGCGGAGAAGTTCATAGATTTACGATTTTAGAATGACGATTTACGATTTTTGCCATTGTTTTCGTGCTCAATTTCAATTTTATTATTAAAAAACCAAGCCTGCTTTCAATTCTGAAAATAGGTGATTTTTTGAAAATTTGTCCGTCGAGATTGTTTGGGTATTTCCGTAACCGATTTTATATCCGATAAAACCTTTTTCAAAAAGGCGCGATTGCAAGCCCAAAACCCATGTTTTTCGCTGAAAAGTATCACGTTCATCGGTCAAAAAATAGATTCGAGAAATATTCCAACCGAAAAACCAGCCGTTCAAACTGCCTCTTTTGTACCCCGCAAAAATGAATCGCGGTTCGATGCCGCCGCCCAAACCGAGCGTGTTTTCGTAGATAAAAGTGGCACCGCCCAACGAATTTTTTTGACGAGAAAAAGGCATTTCGGTCTGCATTTCAACTGAAAAACGGCGAAAAACCCGCATTTCCCAAGCCAACGACGGAGTGATTTTCACCAAACCTTCGCCCCGAAATTTTACCAAATTCAGCAAGTCAAATTTAAAAATTTGACGGGTCGGGCGATTTTTTTGAAAAACAAAATCGCGGGCTGCCTGCGAAATTTGGGTTGATTTTGTGCTGCCGATTGACCAGCCAAAATTTAGTCGCGGGGTGAAAACGGCTTTTTTTTCGGATGAAAATTCTTGGCCAAAACTAACCTTGTTCAACAATTTTTTCCTTCCAAAACCGAGACTGGCGTCAAAAAAACCACTTCGCAAAAACATGGATTGAAAGCCCAAACGAATCGTGGCAGTTTGGTCGTGGCGATAAATCCAGTTCGTGCCTTGTCCACCTTTTGGAATTTGCTCAAAAACCGAGAAATCGATTGCCGTGTAAAATCCGTTCAAATTGTTGCCGCGTCGTTTGCTTTTTGCTTCATTTACAAAACCGAGGTAATATCTGCCTTCGATTCTGGTTTCAAAAAACGCACGAATCGGCTGTTTTTTATTGAAAAAAGCACCCGCAAAATTGGCCTGCAAACTCCACCGATTGGCCACCAAACCTTCCAACGAAACAGAAAACGGCAAATGATTTTCATCAAAATATTGATAAAATTTGTCAAAACTGCCACTGGAATTTACGCTTGGAAAAGAAAATGCCTCCACCGGACGCAGGGCAGAGGCATTCCATTTGAATAAAAACGGGTTGTTTTCCTTGTTTTTAAAAATTTCGTCGGCGAGGCCCGCCCGGGGGTCGGACGGGTCGGCGGGTTGCGCGGCCAAATGGAGATTTGCCAAAAGGCAAATTGAAATGAAAAGCGGGTGGAAAAATTTCATGATTTTAGATTTGGAGGGCGAAATTTATTTCGCCTTTTATAGAAAAACAAAGGCGAAATAAATTTCGCCCTCCAAAATTACTGGCAACTTTTCAAAATCATATTCCACAATTTTTCGAACGGAATCACCTCCAATTCTTGCACCAGCCCCCGGTAATAAAATGGATTTTCAACGAGACGGTTGTAGTATTTTTCAACATTTGTCAATTCTTCAACGGAATATTCTGCCTTTGCGAGTTGTTGCAGAAGCCGAATAAATGTGATGGTTCGGTAATATTCCTCGGGTTTGAGTTGCCGGTTGGCATAGTTTTTCAATCGATCGATGCGCTCGGTGACTGCGGTGTGGTTGTTTTTTTCGAGGTAAAAAAGAATCTGTGCAATCAGGTAAAGCACCGTGAAAATGCGCTGGTCTTTCGGGTACAAAATCGGGTCGTTCAAGAATTTGGTGCTGCGCCCGGCGCGTTTTTTCTGGGCTGCGAGTGCTGGATTTGTTGCGCCTTGCGATTCGATGATGTACTCCAAATACACCTCAAAAAGGTTCCATTTTTCGCGGTCGGCGGTCGGCAATTTTTTGAAACGCAGGTGCGTCACGACGCGGGAATGAATTGCTGCGGCATTGATAAAATTGTCGGAATGCATGCTCAGCAAAAAGTACAGTTCCAAAAACTGGAACCACGAATCGCTGCCCTCTTCCAAAGTTGCGAGGCTTTTTTCGGCCTCGATTTTTCCGTTCCGGTAATCGGCGAGGTGCAGGTAGGCCATCATTTTTTGGAGTTGAAAATGCTCCATTTTGTCGGCCTGATAAAAATCGGGGCTGGACTCCACATATTTTTCCGCCCGCCCGATGACCTGCAACATCGCCTCCCAATCCCGCAGCATCCCGTAGCGATACGCCCACACCAAATACATATTGTACATGACCACCGGGCTGGCATATTGCTCGCTCAAACTGACCAACGCATCACAATAAACGTCTATTTTTTCCTGCAATTCCTTGACGCTGTCCTCGGTCGGTGGCAAGAGGTAATTTATTGTTACACGCTGAAAAAGTTCTTCCGAACGAATTTCGGCATCCAAAACATTGGAATATTGCTTGATGTAATTATCGTATTGTTCATACTCTTTTGGCTCGCTGAACTTGGCGGAATAACCCCGTAAAATCCGCGAACAATTGACAATCACGTCGGCAAAATGGAATTTCAAAGCCGTCGTCAGGATGCTTTTTGCGATGTCGGCAGCGGTGTGCTCAGCGTTGTTGGTCAGCAAAATTTTGACCAAAGTCCAATCTTTGTTGCACGAAAAATAGGCGCGGTCGTAGTTCGAAGCACTCGGCACGTTCACGTCGAGAAAAAACAAAGTATTCAAAAGTCGCTTGCGAAAACGGCTTTTCAACTGCCGATATTTATCGTCCGTCGGCGAGCAATCGTATAAATACGTGGCCGCGTCCCGGTCATTTTTGAATTTGCCGGAAAACAGGGCCTCGTAAAATTCATTGAATTTGCTGGACTTGTTTTTCAACGTGGCGTCGTCAAAAATCTCGATTTTTCGGACTTTCTTTTTGGTGACGATTTTCGATATTTCAATCAGGTGCTTCATGCAAAAAGGTTGGGTTTGTGGGTGATTTTTCCTTTTAAAAGTTGTGAAAAGTTGTTGTGCCCAGTGTCACAAGATTCAGGCCGGAAAATTAGAAAAAATAAAATCGGAAAATGGGAATGTTTTGCCAGTAATTGTTCAATCTGTTGAAAATCAAATTTTTAGGACAAATTTTTCCATCGCCCAAATTTCCGAAACTCCCGTTTTAGCGATAATTCGCAAAAACAAACGAACAAGTTTTCCCAAAATTTCTGTGACCCTTATTTTGTAGGTCGGAATTTATTCGGCTTCAAAATGTCGGAATAAATTCCGACCTCCATTTGGCTTGGCTACTTTTGTGCCAAGTTCAGGGCGCAGCCCAAAATATCTGGATTCCCAATATCAAAATAACTCAAAATGAAATTCCATCCGACACCCATCGAGGGTTTATTGGTTTTTGAACCGCGCGTTTTTGCCGATGCTCGCGGCTATTTTTTCGAAAGTTTTAACCCAAAAATTTGGGCAGATGCGGGCGTCACCCGGCCATTTGTGCAGGACAATCAGGCGCACTCAAAACGAGGCGTTTTGCGTGGTTTGCATTATCAGGCGGGCGAAATGGCGCAGGCAAAATTGGTTCGCGTGACGCAGGGCGAGGTTTTGGACGTGGCCGTTGACCTCCGGGAAAACTCGAAAACTTATGGAAAATGGCACGCCGTGCGGCTCAGCGCACGGAATAAATTGCAGATGTACGTGCCCCGGGGGTTCGCGCACGGCTATGTGGTTTTGAGCGCGGCGGCAGATTTTTTTTACAAATGCGACAATTTTTACTCAAAACCAAACGAGGGCGGCATCCGTTTTGATTGCCCAAATTTGAAAATTGACTGGCAATTCGACCTCGAAAAAGTGCTGGTTTCGGAGAAGGATTTGGTACTGCCGAAGTTTGGGGAGCACGTTCAGGCACTTTGAGCCGATTTTGAAAATTTATTTTATTTCAAATTTTTAGCATGTAAATTGGTTGATTCAATTAGTTTTGAGCCGCACAAAACATCCACAACCAATCATTTCATGCTATGCTCAAACCTGATGCCCTCTGGAAAAGTATCCTAGAAGATTTTTTCGAAAACTTTTTGTACTTTTTTTACCCGATTGAAAGTCAAGAAATCGACTGGAAAATCCCACCTGAATTTTTGGATAAAGAACTTTCCAAACTTTTACCGAAATCAAAAACCAAAGGCCGGTACGCTGATAAATTGGTCAAACTCCGCCTCAAAAATGGGCTAGAACGTTGGATTTTGGTGCATGTCGAAGTGCAAGGTTATCCCGACCCCCATTTTGCCCATCGAATGTACCAAATGCGGGTGCGCATCCGCGAGCGGTTCGGCATCGAAGTGGTTGCTTTGGCCATTTTGACGGACGATGATGAAAATTATTTCCCCAATCAATACTCCGAAAAAACGTGGGACAGCGAATTGATTTATCGTTGGCGCACTTTCAAATTGATGCACCACCCACCCGAAAGTTTTCAAAACCCTGAAAATGTGATCTCTGTTATCCTTTCGGTGGCGTATCACCGACTAAAAAAAGGCAAATTGGAAGATGAAAATCTGCTGGAATTCAAACTCGACCTGCTGGAAAAACTCCGCGATTTCCAACTTCCAGAAGAAAAAATCTGGCAACTTTTGACTTTTATCGAATACTACGTCAGTTTTAAAAACCAAGAGTTTCAGCGTATTTTTGACCAAAAATTAGATGAATTTTTAAAAATCGAACCGAATATGAGTACTTACGAATTGAAAGTTTACACCCAGATGAAGCCTTTAATCAAAAAAGCCAAGCTCGAAGGAATTGAAGAAGGCGAACTTAAAGGCGAACTTAAAGGCAAAAAAGAAGGCATCATCCTCTTTTTAAAACGCGGCTTTTCCGTCGAGGAAACGGCCAAAGATTTTGGCGTCAGTGTTGATTTTGTTTTGGAAATAAAAAATGAATTGGCTCTCCAAAACATTGAAAAATAGGTAGTTGGGCGCGTTGCGGTATTTTGAAAACTAATCGCGAACCACCAAATTATCAATCAACCGAACCTCCCCCGCGAACGCAGCCGTGCAGGCCACGACCATTTTTTTACCCGAAAAATCGGCCACGGGCAGCAGCGAAATCCCATCCACAATTTCAAAATATTCAGGCCGCAGCCCGGCGGCGGTCAGTTTTTCGAGCGCGATTTTCTGGATTTCGGCGACGGGCAGACGGTCAAAATTTTCCTTCGCCCAATTTAAAGTTTGAAAAATGACAGGCGCAGCGGCGCGCATTTCTGGCGAAAGCCGCACGTTTCGGCTCGACATCGCCAAACCATCGGCCTCGCGGACGGTCGGGCACATCACCAATTCAATTTTCGATTTTTGCTGCCGCAGCATGTCGCGGACGATGGTCAGTTGTTGGAAATCTTTTTGACCCATGAAAAGTTGGTGCGGTCGCACGATTTCGAGCAGGCGATTGACCACCGTCGCCATCCCCGCAAAATGCCCGGGGCGAAACTCGCCTTCCATCACTTTTTCGAGTTGCCGAAAATCCATTTTCAAAGTCAAATCCACCCCCGGCGGGTAAATTTCCTCGACCGGCGGCATGAACAAAACCGCGCAGCCCGCGCTTTCCAAAAGCGCGATGTCGCGTCCCGGCGTGCGCGGGTATTTTTCCAAATCTCGCGGGTCGTTAAATTGAGTGGGATTGACAAAAATGCTCGCCACCGAAACATCCCCGGCGGCATTGGCCATTCGAATCAATTCGAGGTGGCCGTCGTGCAGCGCGCCCATCGTCGGAGCAAAGCCGATGCGGCGGCGGGCGCGTTTTTTTTGGGAGATAAATGCCTGTAAATCAAGGACTTTTTTGAAAAGGTACATTTTTGGACAGCGTGATTTCTATGGAAAAACATCATAAATATCCTTGCGGTGAACGACCCGTGCAAATTCGACGGTGTCGCCGTCCACAAAAATCCCGATGCGAAAATCGCCCATTCGGATTCGATAGGCATTTTGAAAACCGGACATTTTTTTCAATTGAGCAATTTCGGCAAGACGGTCGGCAGTTTCAACCGATTCAATCAAGTTGGCTAATTTTTCGCGGGTTTCGCGGTCGGGCAATTTATCCAAGTCTTTCAAAAATTTTCGCAGGAAAACTGTTTTCATCGCCCTCTCAATTTTGAGATGACCGCATCCCTCGAAACCACCTCGCTTCTGTCCGCTTCTTTCATCAAAATTGCGAGACCGAGTTCTTCCCATTCTTCGTCGTCCAAAACGCGGGAAACGATTTTCATTTTTGCCAACAAAGTGGTCAATAATTGAAATTCTGAAATGTCTTTGGGTTGGATAAGTATGGCACTCATTGCTTTTAAAATTATTGATTTTTTTGACAAAAGTAATCCCATTTTCTATTTCAAAACCACACGCTTGCCCACCGTCTCCCCATTTTCCAAAACAATTTCCACAAAAAACACCCCTGCCGGAAACCTCGAAAAATCCAATGCCATCCCAAATTCATCTTGTTTTTCCGCAAAATTTTTCCAAAAAACAACCCGTCCCGTCGCGTCCAAAACTTGAATTTTCATCGCCGATGCCTCGCGCAGTTTCAATTTTATCAATGAAAAACCGTCTGTCGGATTTGGAAAAATTTCCAAAAACTCAACCATTTCCGGCTGCCCCGTCGCCACTGTCCCGACCGAAACGAACTCTTTTTTGAAAACACAACCGCTGCTGTCGGTCACCAAAACATGGTAATAACCGGGTTGCAAACCCGCGCCGCCGCCTGGCACGAGGTTCCAAAAAAGGTCAAAAATTTCAACAGAATAGGGGTCGTTTCCGCCGCCGATTTCGAAAGTCAAATTCCACGCGCCCGGCACGGAGTCTTTTTGGATGTCCAAAATTTCAATCGGCGACGGCTCAAAAACCTTAAAACTATATACTTTGCTGCACCCGACGGCATCCACCAAAGTCAAAGTGTAAATGCCGCCCGCCAAATTCGCAATCGAATCGCCGAACAAATTTGGTTCGTTCCAAGCAAAAGAATAATCAGGTTGACCGCCCGTCGGAAAAACTTCGATGCTCCCCGTTTCATCGCCAGCGCAGCGCACGTCCTGAATTTCTGATTCCAAATCCATCAAATTTGCCGCGCCCGAAACCTCAAAACTGTCCACCGCAGTGCATTGATTTTGGTCGGTGACCATGACAAAATATTCCCCCGGGCACAAACCTGTGTTCGTCGCTTGGTCAAAATCATTGCTCCACGAATATTGATATCCCGGCGTCCCAAACTCGGTGTGTACCGAAATTTCCCCGTTGCAATTCCCGCAAGTATCTTGAAAAATATGGTCAGCCACGATTTTCAAACCCTGCGACGGCTCGCCGACGACCGCCGATTTTGAAGCCGTGCAGCCCGCCGCGTCCGTCACCGTAAATTTGTAAATGCCCGCCGTCAGGTCGCAAACCAATGGTTCTGAATCCATTGTGTTCCAAAGAAAAGTCAAATCAGGCGTTCCACCGACGGCAAAAACTTCGATGCAGCCGTCCACCCCACCCTTGCAAACATTGTTTTTTACAAAAACCGAATCAATCAAAAGTGGCGGCGGCTCTTCGATTTCAAAGGTTTGGGAAAATGCCGGACAGCCCCCGCCATCTTCCACGAAAACCGAAAACGTGCCCGCCGACAACCCAAAAACCGTGTCCCGCGCCGCCCCACTCGTTTTGAAACCCGGCAAATGGCTCCACGAATATTTAAAAGGTGCAGTCCCGCCGTTCAATTCCACCACGATTCGTCCGTCGGCGAGGCCAAAACACGAAATATTTTTTTCAAAAATTGGATTTACTTGAAAATCAAAATTGGTATTTACAATTTTTAAAGAATCGGCCTTGTTTTCGCAGCCGTTCGCGTCGGTCACCGTCACCGCAAAATTCCCGGCGGGCAGCAGGTACACATTTTGCGTCGTGTCGCCGAAATTCCATACATATATATATGGTGTCGTTCCGCCGGTCGTCGCGATTTCGATTTGGCCGGTCGTGCCGTTGCACGGGATATTTTTTGGAAAATATTGCGTCGCCAGCAAATCGGGCTGACCCAAAATAATTTGCGGCAGCGAAAACGAACAGCCCCGCGCATCCAAAACCGTCAATTGATAATTTCCGGCAGGGACTTCCGAAATGTCTTCGGTCGTTTTTCCGGTGTTCCAAAAAAATTGGTACGGCGGCTGGCCACCAACGGTTTTTGTTTCGATTTGGCCATTGAATTCGCCAAAACACGACGGCGTTTTGGTGTTCACCAAACTGTTTTCGAGCATCGCCGACGGCGCAGAAATTGAAAAAGTCGCCGAATCCCGGCAGCCGTTCGCGTCCCGAACGATGGCCGTAAAATCTCCGGCAAACAAATTTTCCAGCACAAAATCATCCGGAAAACCATTCCATTCCACAAAATACGGCGCGTCGCCACCTGCCACATCAATTTCAATCCGCCCATTTTCCTCGCCAAAACAACGAATTTGCCGCAGCGAATCGAGCGAAATATCCAAAACCTGTGGCGCAGAAATTTCCAGATTTGATTTTTGAACCGAGCAGCCGCGCCGGTCGGTGACGGTGACGGAATATTTCCCGGAAGACAAATTTTGCAGCGTCGGCGTGGTTTTGCCGTTGTCCCAATTCCAAAAATACTGCGGCGAGCCACCGCTGATTTTTGGGGAAATTTTTCCGGTCGCGATGCCCAAACACATCGGATTTTGAATTTGAAAAGAGTCAAATTTCAATAAATTTGGCTCGACCAAAACCGCCCCGCCCGTCGCCGTGCAGCCATTTTGGTCGGTCAAAGTCACTGAAAAATTTCCGGCAGGCAGATTATTGACAAAAGCCGTGTTCGCCCCGTTCGACCAATGGTACGTAAAACCGCCCGCGCCGCCCGACGGAAACGCCCGAATCGAGCCATTTTTAAAGCCAAAACACTGCACCGAATCAAAAATGGGAACGGAAACCAGCAGTTTCGCGGGCTGACTGACCAAAAACGAATCTTCTTTTTCACAAAAATTGGCATCCGAAACGACGACGCGGTACCAGCCCGCCGCGAGATTTTCGAGGTTTTGACCCGTCGAATCGTTCGACCACAAATATTGGTACGGCTGCGAACCGCCAAAAACCTGCACGCCAAGCGAGCCATTTTGCCCGCCAAAACACGAAACTGACGCGTTGACATTTTCCAAAATCGAAATTTGCGGCGGCGCGACGAGTTCGATGTTGTTCAAAATCTGCTGGCAAGCCCCGTCGGTGATGGTCACGGAGTACGAATTTTCGGCGACGCCAATCAAATTTTGACCAGTCGTCTGGTTGCTCCACAAAAAAGTGGGCGCGGTGGCCTGCACATTTAACAAAATCGAACCGGTCGCCGCCGCCGGGCAACTCGGATTTTGGACGGAATCCACCGCAACTTTAAGCCCCGGCGCGTTCAAAACAATCAGCGGCATGACCATGCTGCAACCCGTCGTCGAAGCGTCAGTGATGGTAAATCGGTAATTTCCCTGTTTCAAATTTTGAATCACGCCGCTGCCGGTCTGCGACAAAATATTTCCGCTCGATTTCCACGAAAAAGTAAACGGCGGTTGGCCGTTCAACGGGTTCAGCGAAATGCTGCCGTCCGAGCCGCCGCAAGTTTGGACGTCCTGTTTTGCCGCGATTTGGGTACTCGTCACCGAATTCAATGTCAAAACTTTGATTTCGTCGGTGGCCGTGCAGCCAAAATCGTCTTTTACCAAAACAGAATATGTCGTGGTTTGCCCCGCCGTCGCACCTCGGATGTCGATATTTTGAAAAAACAAAGGCGTGGAAAGTGCCGGGCCCGTCCACTGAAAAGTGTACGGAGCCGTGCCGCCTGAGCCAAAAGCCGTGATTTTTTGAAAAGAATTTTTGCAAATCGCCATCGAATCGCCCGCCGTGATGTTCGCCGAGGGGTTCGGGCGGATGCCCAAAGTGACCGCCAAATCGTCTTTGCAACCGTCGGCGGTCGTTTTTAAAATGTAAAAAACTGTTTGAAATTGGGGCGAAACCACCGAAGAATCGAGCAAATTCGAGGCATTTGCTGGCAAAGCCGTATGAAAACTGACATTTCCCGTCGTTCCAAAAACATCAAAAACCGGGAGGTCGGCGAGGTCAAAATTTTTGCCAAAACAAATCGGCGCGGGCGGATTGTCGAGCGTCAAAAACGGGCTGGGCAACGCGACGGCCTGCACCGGAACCCGCAAACTGCCGCAGCCCTGCGTGCTGTCCTGCAAAAAATAGGTGCGGGATTGCGTAAAATTTTGAACGGAAAATGTTTTGCCAACGGCAAGCGGCGAGCCGCCCGCCGGGTGCGAAAACCAATAAAACTGGCCGATTGGCTGGCCGACGGCTTGGAGTTCGAGTTTTGTTCCTGCGCAAATTGAGGTACCGGCGGCGGTCGGCGCGGGCAAAATTCCGTCGGTCGTCGTCGGGTCGCAGTCGTCGTCAAGTTGATTGCAAAAAATTTCTTGGTTGGTCGGCACGGCAGCATTCGAGTCGTCGCAGTCGTCAGAATTTGTCGAAAAACCGGCTGGCAAACTTCCGGAACACGAGGCCAAAGTGATAAACTTCGACCCAAAACCATCGCCATCGAAATCTTTGTAAAAAATAAAATCGGCGGCGAGGTCGTCAGAAGTGCCGTAAAAACGGAGGTTATCGAGGGCGATATCGTTAAAATCGTTGGCCGCAGCGGTCGCCACGAAACGGATTTGGACAACTTGGCCGTACCAATTTGCCAAAGAAAGCCGCACATTTTGCCAACGTTTTGGCTGCTGGCCGGAAATCGTGTGGATTTTTGACCATGTTTGGCCGTTGTTATTTGAAATTTCGAGTTCCAATTTTCCGGTTTGATTGGGCTGCCCCGCGACTCGCCACATAAAATAATCGAAGGAAAATTGGCAATTTTCACTCACCAAAGTATCCACCAAAATGCAGGCGGATTGCAAAATCGCGGTGCTGCCCGGCCAACCGCCGCCGCCGGGATTCGTCGTTTCGAAGTACAAATAATTGCCCAATTTTCGGTCGGCATCGGTGTGCGGGCCGGTCAGCGGGGTGCTCGGCGCAGGGCCGGCGTGGATTTTCCAATCAAAATCGTCGGTGTAAATATTTTTCCAAACGCCGGAAATGGAGCAATCCGAATCGAAAGTTTCGTCGCAAACTGGTTGATTATCAAAGGTTTCAATCAAAGTTGGTGGGCAATCCGTAAAAAACCGCGCTGCCTCGGAGTTGATTGAAAACTGCCCAGCCGCACATTTTTTCCGAAAATAAACATCGTAAAAACGGAACGGCACGAGGTTTTGCAAAACCAGATTTTGCGCCGCCGGGCAAGCCATTTTCAAAAAACCTGCGCCGCCGCCGGGCAGATTTTCGGTGCCCGGCAAAAACCCGCGCTCGCCCCATTCGACAAAAACGGAGTCGCAATCGCCGCCCGGCTGCCACGAAATTTCAGCGGAAGTTTTGTCCACATTTTCGACGGCGACGGACATCGGCGCGAGACAATTTTGGTATTCAAAAACCAGTTCGGCGCGGTAAAAAGTGCCGCAGTCGTCGGCGCGCAAATCCAGAATTTCCAAATTCCATGTCCCGTTCGGATTTTGGCCGTTGTTGAAAATTGAAAAATTATTTCTCGGTAAATACCGACCCGTCGGATTTGGCACTTCGACGAGCGCGGAAAGCGGCAAAACGCCCGGCGCGTTCGTCAATTCGAGGTATTTTGAACATCCCGGGGCGGTCGGGTCGCCCAAATTATCGTCGCCCGCGTTCAAATTGTCCAAAAGCAAAACCGAAGTTCCGTCTGGCGATTTCAGAGAAATTTTGAGGTCGGAACGCCATTCGTGCCCGACAATCAACCGCAGGCCGCGCAAAAAAATGTCGTTGCCGAGGCTCGTCGCAGGAGTTTTTATTTCAATTTGAAAATTGGAAATCGTGTTGTTTTTTGGGCAATTTTGACCGGCGTCGGCCAAAAGATAAGTTGCGCCGCAGCGCGTCGGGTTTGAAAAAAGGGTTCGAAATGGGGAAAGTCCTTTTTTCCAAGTGCTTTTTTCGACGCCGCAATTCGTGCGAACTTGATAATGATAAAGTTGTCCGGAGAGCAAATTTTTTGCCAAAAAAGTGGAAGCTGCGATGTTTTCGTGGGTCGGCGCGCCGGTAAACGGCTCGTCGTTCGGGCGGATTTCGAGGTCAAAAACGCCCACATTTGGAAACCAATTTATCGTGGCTTGGTCGCTGGCGAAATTTGTAGCGGTGACAAAAGTGGGCGGCGAGCAGGCCAAAATTTCAATCGGCGAACCCGAAAAAAACGCGTTTTTGGAAAAAACCCGCACCGACTGCACTGAAAAAACAGTCAGGGGGAGTATTAAAAAAAGCCAAAAGCGAGGCGGGCGTTTGGTCATTTGTGCTGTGTTTGGGTGATTAGTTATTGGTTGATTGGTTATTGGAAAATTGGTTATTTGTTATTGGTGCACCCAATTTACCAATAACCATTTTCCCAATAATCAATCAACCAAAATCGGATTGGAAAAACGAAAGTACGGCAATCGGACATTTTGGGGAAACGCAAGGTGCATTTTTGTCGTGGTTTCGGTGAATTTCGGAATCAAAAAGCGAACTTCGCCCCGAAATTGGAGTGCGGAATTTATGCCGCACTTTGTAAAACAGGCGGAATAAATTCCGCCCTCCAACGCTGCCGATGCTCTCACTTTTTCGCAACAACCGTTTTTCCGGGCTGATTTTTTTACTGGTTTACACCTTTTTGGTTCGGCTGCCGGGGCTGCTCGGCTTGGTTCAGATACCCAAAAACACGGGTCGCGGCGGCTTGTTTTCGGAAGGTGTTTTTTGGGATTTTTTTGCGGAAAAACCGTTTTGGTCGGTGCTGGCTGGCGGGGTCGTTATTTTCCTGCAAGCCTTGATAATCAACAATTTAGATACTCGCCACCGCATCATCGCCGACCGGACGTGGCTGCCGAGCGCGATGTATGTTTTGTTGACGGCGGCTTGGCCGGAGACGCTTTTTATCAGTCCTACGCTGTTGGCTTTGACTTTTGTGCCGCTCACTTTGGACGCGATTTTTAAATGTTACAAACAAATTCAGGCGACTGCGCTGATTTTCAATGTTGGCTTTTTTATCTCGATGACGGCCTTGTTTTTTCCGGCAGCATCGTTGCTTTTGTTGGGGGCGTATTTTGGGATTTTGAGTTTGAAAACTTTTAAATTTCGGGAAAATGTGGTTTTGCTGGTCGGCTGGTTCGTGCCTTTGTTTTTGGCTTGGACGTGGCAATTTTTGGTCAACAACACGGATTATTTTTGGGCAAAACAATTTCAAAATGTGCTGCATTTGCCGGTTTTTCCTGAAATTTTAAGTCTTGGTTTTTGGATAAAAATTGGTTTGGCGGGGGTTTTGGTTTTGTGCGTGCTGCTGGGTTTTGTTAGTTATTTTTCAAAAAAATTGATTCAAGTTCAAAAGTTCATCGGCATTTTTTACTGGTTTTTGGTGATTGCCGTGGTGATTTTTATTTTTTCTGGGGAGATTGATTTTAGGAATTTTTTGCTGGCGGTGCCGGTGCTTGCGATGTTTTTGGCCTTGTCTTTTGGCGGCGGGAAAAATCGAGTTTTACCCGAAAGTTTGCACTTATTTTTGCTGGCAACGATTGTTGCAAGTTTGGTTATTAAATAAATATTTAACTAAATTATCCGATAAAATAATTTTTCGAAAGATGAAATTTGGCGTAATTGTTTTTCCTGGTTCGAATTGCGACGACGACATGGTGCACGTCCTCGGCGATGTGATGGATCAGGATGTTGTAAAAATTTGGCACAAAGACACCGAACTGCCGGGTTTCGGAGAAGGTGATTGTGTTGTTTTGCCAGGCGGTTTTTCGTTCGGCGATTATGTTCGCTGCGGTGCGATTGCCAATCTTTCGCCGATCATGCAGGCGGTGAAAAAATTTGCGGCGGACGGCGGTTTTGTGCTCGGCGTTTGCAATGGTTTCCAGATTTTGTGCGAGGCCGGGCTTCTGCCGGGCGTTTTGCTGCCGAACGGCGGGCAAAAATTCATCTGCGACAATATTTATCTGCGCCCGATGACTTCCGATTCGGCTTTGACTTCGGAATTGGATCTGAAAAAAGGATTGAAAATCCCGATTGCCCATGCCGACGGCCGATTTTTTGCCGACGAAAAAACGCTGGATGATTTGGAAAAAAACGACCAGATTTTGTTCAAATACTGCACTGCCGACGGCAAAATCACGGCAACCGCCAACCCAAACGGCGCAGCGCGAAACATCGCAGGCATCTGCAACGTCGGGCGAAATGTGTTTGGGATGATGCCGCACCCGGAGCGGGCGAGCGAGTCGGTTTTGGGAAATTCGGACGGGCGCGGGATGTTCGAGTCGTTGGTCAATGCCGCCGTGCTGGTTTGATTTTCATTTGAAAAAGTTGGAAAACAAAAAGCGGCGGGTTCGTTTTATGCTTAAATGTTTGAATCAGAATTTACAGAATTTTTGAATTTACAGAATTCGTGAATTCTGTAAATTCAAAAATCCAGTAAATTCTGATGAAAAATTCTACGATTCGTCGAGTCATCGTTTTTGGTGCTTTTGCCATTTTGGGTTTGATTTCTGTCCAAACTTATTGGGTTTTGCACACCTGGGATTTGCAGGAGCGCGAGTTCAGCCGGAAGGTGACGGTCGCGCTTTTGGAAACGGCCAATGATTTGAAAAAACTGCACGGCTTCGAGTTGCCGACTCAAAATTTGATTGACCAACAGGCCTCGAATTACTACATCGTGAACCTCAACAACATGTTCGACCCGACGACGGTGGAGTTTTATTTGCAAAAAAACTTTGAAAAACAGGGGCTGCGCGAGGATTTTCAGTACGGCGTTTTTGATTGTTCGTCCAATCAAATGGTTTCCGGCGAGACTTTTCACTACGAAACAGCTTCGAAAGAAAAACTGGCCGAGCCGCTGCCAGCACATTATTCGAGCGATTATATTTACTATTTTGGGGTGCGTTTTGTCAATAAATCGGCCAATTTGCTGTCGAATATGTGGATTGTCGTGGCTTTTACGGCTTTGGTGGTGATGACGGTGGCGTTTTTTATTTACACGATGTTTATTATTTTAAGGCAAAAACAGTTGTCGGAATTGCAGCGCGATTTTATCAACAACATGACCCACGAGTTTAAAACGCCGATTTCGACGATCAATATTTCGACCGATGTTTTTTTGAACAACCCGACCATCAAAGGCGACGACCGGCTGAACCGCTACGCCGGAATCATCAAACAACAGGTGATGCGACTGAATACGCAGGTGGAAAAAGTGCTGCAACTCGCCAACGTCGAACAAGAACACGTCGAACTAAAACTTGAAAACCTCGACCTCGCTGAGGTAATCCACCACATTTCGCCGTCGCTGGAACTGAAAGTGGCGGAGCAACACGGCACGTTGCATTTGAATTTGGATTGTAAAAATGCAAACGTCCGCGCCGACCGTTTGCATTTGACCAATATCCTCCACAACCTCGTTGACAATGGCGTGAAATATTCGAAAGGCGCACCGGAACTCACGATTGGTTTGAAAAACGAGGGAAAATACCTCGTTTTGAGCGTGGCCGACAAGGGCATCGGCATTCCAAAAGAACATCAACGACGGGTTTTTGACCGGTTTCACCGCGTCCCGACGGGCAATGTGCACAATGTAAAAGGGTTTGGTTTGGGGCTTTTTTATGTCAAATCCATTTGCAAAGAGCATGGCTGGAAGGTGGATTTGGCGAGCGAGGAAGGGAAGGGGACGACGATTTTTGTGCGGATGAATAGTTGATTGATTTTACCAAATCAGGCAACTGCCACCGCCCGGCTCCGCTCCAAAATCGTGCAAATGGCATTATGCAAATCATCGGCCTGATTAGAGAGGAACGAATTGGTAAAATGGGTAAAAGTGTCGGCGGTCAATTCGGCAAATTCCCAAACATCTCCGTTCGTCACGATGCCAAAAACAGGTTCGGCCGGGGAGTTGTTTATTTTTTGAGCAGTAATCATTCCGAGCGAGCACTGTGCCCAACCGCCGATAAAATCATCGCGTTTTGCCTCGACAATGGCAATGTGCGGATGTTCAAAAAATATTTTCCCCATCGGCGATCGGCGCGAAATCACATAATCTGGCACACCGCTGAGGTCTGCGCCAAATTGAATGGGACGCTCCACCCAAATCAAAAATTCGGAAAAGTAGCGTTTCCAGGCTGCCAACAAAATCGGTGAAATGACATACTCGCGCAACGCACTTTCGGTGCTTTTGTAATCCAAGTTTTCCATGATAAATGCCATTTCTTCTTGCGCGGCGGCAGGCATTTTGTGTTGGGTGATCAATCGCATTTTGCCTTCGGCGTACCGAATTGTGTAGATTTTAAGTACTTCGTCCAGCGATTTTACTTTTCGATTAAAAGCCATTTTTGAAAAATTTTGAACACAAAAGTAGGGGATTAATTGCGGTTTTTAGATTTTAGAGAAATCTCAAAAGGATTGAAACTGAGTTTTGATCCATTTAAAAAACCTAAAAAAAAGCGACCCGCACCTTCAAAAAGGGCGGGTCGCTGCTTTTAACCTCACTGGGTTTTTGTGGAAATATCCCAATATCCGACTCGACTACATTTTCGTCAGTTTCTGCCCCGCGCCATCGCCGATTTTTACCAAATAAATGCCGCTCGGCAAGTCCCCGATGTCCAGAATACTTTCGGTCGTGGCATCGGTGATGGGTTGGGTTTTGACCAATTTGCCCATCAAATCAAATATTTGGTATTGAGACAACTCGACACGACGAATTCACTGTTTCACAAACTTCTCCACTGCCAGCACTTTTCCCTCCAAAACGACCTGCAAAAAATACAAGCCTTCCGGCAAATGACTGGCCTCAATGGTTTGGCTTGGGCTTTCGGGATTGGCAGTTTTTTCAAGAATCAATTTCCCGGCAGGGTCGAAAATTTTTAAAACCATGTCCGCCTTGGCAGCGAAAGGCAGTTCGATGGAAAAATTGCCAGCGTTCGGATTGGGGAAAATTTTGAGCACCCGGTTTTCATTTTCCACCGAACGGTCGGTCGGGTCGTCGCCGAAAGCAGGTGAGGTTGCAAAAAATGATTTTTCGCATAAATTTTTGTCTTTGACCCGGAATTCAAAGCTCGTGCTGGACGGGAGGTTTTTAAAAATACTTGATGACGGCAATGTAAAATTGCAAGCATTGACTGGGATGACTTTGCAGTATTTGTGCGGAGCAGTGCCTCCGGTGGACGTCAATATTGCATTCCATAAGCCAGGTGAGACGAGGTTAAACGTAACATTAAGTTGTAGATCGGCAGCAGGTTGGATGATGGTTGTCGAGGCGGTTTTCGTGCAACCATTAAAATCGGTCACGGTGACGGAATAAGGGCCTGCAGCGAGGTTCGAGATGTTTTGCGTAGTGGCAAAATTACTCCATAAATATGCAAGTGGTTTCGTTCCGCCTGTAACTTTCGTCTGGATTGTGCCATTGGAGCCGCCAAAACATGAAACGTTTTTCTGTTTAAAAAGGATCGAAAGCGGGACACTTGGCCCAGTAATCGCCCTGCTCCGGGTAGCGGTGCAGCCATTGTTGTCGGTCGCGGTGCAGGTGTAAATTCCAACAGGAAGGCCAGTTATCGGAGTCCCATTTCCGAAACTACCCCATGAATAAGAATACGGCGATGTACCGCCAATGGCGTTCGCGGTGAGCGAACCGTTCGAGCCGCCGAAGCAAGAGACGTTGGTCTGGACAGTTACGTTCACTTGTAAATTGGGTGGCTGGTTCACTTGAACCGTGCCAATGGTTTGGCATCCATTTCCATTGGTCACCGTGACTTTATAGGTTCCCTTTGAAAGCCCTAAGATACTTGCCGTTGTGCCGACTTGGACAATTGGTGTCGGGGAAGTCCTTTGCCAAACGTAAGCAATTGGAGCCGTCCCGCTACTGACCACGACACTCGCCGAGCCGTTCGTCCCTCCGTAGCAACTGACATTGGTGGCCGAAGTGGTCAGTGTCATCAATGGGTCAACGACGACCGTTTGGGTCAGGGAACAACCGAAATTGTCGGCCACGACCACATTATACGTTCCGCTGGACAGGTTGGAAAAAAGGTTGGACGGTTGATTATTGAGGCCGCCATCGATGGAATAAATGAAAGGTAGCGTTCCGCCAACTACGCCAGAAACTGTGATTTTATTAATGGTGCCATTGAGGCAATCCGGAATAACGGTTGGGAAAAACGCAGAGATAAGGTTTTCGTCGGTCGCCCCGTCGCAGTCGTTGTCGAGGTTGTCGCACAATTCGTCTGCGCCGGGGTTGATTTGGGAGTTCGCATCGTTGCAATCCCCGGTGGTGCTGATGAGTGTCAGGAAATCCACATAACCCGGCGGCGCACAATTTGCCAAAACAGAAGTCCCATTTGAATAATGATCGGCATCGGCATCGAGATAAAAAATTGCCTGATTGGGAGCAGCGGTACAACCCGGCGGGGCAGCCAGATGATTGGAAACATCGACGTTGCCTGAATAACCATTGAAACCATTTTGGGTTGGCGGGTTTGGCGAATCCCAGTGATTGGATTGGGCGGTCACCGCTTCCGTTCCCAATTGAACCACTGCTGTGGTATTGCAAGAGAAATGGTTGTTCACGAAATTTTGGGTGCCAGCACCGAGGTTGTTGAATTCAACACCTTGCCCTTGGTTTTGAAAAAGATTGCAACTGATGTCAAAATTTGAAGAATTGTTGACGGTCAGGCCATGTATCCTATTTTCAAACATGCAATTGGTCACAGTAATGCCTGTGGTCTGGTAGAATTGCAGTCCATAAGCACCCCTTGCGCCCGGTTTCCGGAGGTCAAGGTCGGTGACACTGATGTTCGAACCTCCGTCAACAATTATCGGGGAATCACTATCTTTCAACTGTGTGCCCACTTGGATATTGCCGCTCGTTGCGCCGATAGTTAAGTTTGAAACACCCTGTAACCAAATCGCATTGTTGAGCGTGCCGCCGAAAGTGTTGTTGGTTGCTGTGATGACTCCACCGTCCAAGTTGATGAGATGGATTCCTTTAAATGAATTGGTCAGGTCGTTGCCTGTGATGGTTACGAGGTTTGCCCCAGGTTGGGAAACAATGATGCCTTCGTTCCGATTTTTTATCCAACAATTTTCAATTGTGCAGCCAACTGCAACCGCACTGATGCCCGAACCCGACTGCGCCCCGGTTTTGGAAACATCGAGATATTTAAAAACAACAGTTCCTCCTTGAACATCAAACACCAATTGGTTGACCAGATTTTCCCCCACTTGAATAATCGGGCTGCCAGCCCAGCCCGATTGGGTGGAGCCGTCGATGGTCAAATCCCCGTTGATAAAGATTGGTGAATTTACCGCAATGCTGAACGGAGGGGCAGTGGTGATAGCAAAAGTGATCAAATCTGGATCCGGATTGGCATTTGCATTCAAAACCGCTTGCCGGAGCGAACCACTGCCGCTGTTGGCGGTGTTGGTAACGATAAAAGTATTGGCCTGCGCTGCCGTTTCCGTTTGACCGAGCAGGTTTGCCAGTAAAACCAGCAGAAAATAGATTGATTTTTTCATTGGAAAAATATTTTTTTTGTTAGATTTTTTTTAAAAAAGTTAGAAAAAACGACCCGCACCTTCAAAAAAGGGCGGGTCGCTGCTTTTAACCTCACTTGGTTTTTGTGGGGATATTTTTCAAAACTACTTGCGCTGTTTTGTGGCCGGGTTATAATTGCCCGGGTCTTTCGGCCCAATCGGTCCATAAGTGCATCCCTTTCCCGCTCCCGAACCCGTCGTGAAACTGACCATGCCGGTACTGGAAGCAACGGCACTTTTGATGACCACTGAATAAGTGGAATTATCGGCCAATTGGCTGCCCGCAAATTCGACCACGTTTTGGGTGCACGGAAAAGATGCGATGGGCGTACCGGAGCCATTGGGCCCCGGGTAAATGGTGTAAACAAAATTGGAGTTGTAACTGATGATGGAAAATCCAGTGAGCGTGATTTTAAAACCATGCCATTGCTTGGTGTTGGGGTCTTTTTTTTGCCAAGTGCCGCAGGTATTTCCGACCCCGCAGTGAAGTATCGCACTCACGTTGGCCGTGATTAGCGGTGGTCTGGCAGGAAACGCTCCTGTTTTCCCATCGCCAGCAGGCAAGCAAGCCATCGAAAAGAAATAAATTGCCGGTAGGCAAATCAGTTGAAAAATGAAAACAACAGTCTTTTTCATGTTTGGAAAAAAATTTAGTTTTTTGAAAAAATGTTGGCGAAAAGTGTCGGGATGGTTCAAAAATCACCCCGACACGGCACTTTGGTTTTGTGAAAATATCTCAATATCTCAATATCCAAATACCCGACTTGATTACATTTTCGTCAATTTCTGCCCCACGCCGTCCCCGATTTTCACCAAATAAACACCGCGTGGCAAGTCCCCGATATCCAAAACCTGCTCGGTGGTGGCATCGGTGATGGGTTGGGTTTTGACCAATTTGCCCATCAAATCAAAGACTTGGAGGGTCTGGCCGGTGGCGGTTGCTTCATTTGAAAATACGATTTCGACGGTGGAGGTGGCGGGGTTGGGGTAGAGTTCAAAATCAAAATTGGTGGTTTCGACAGCCGTGCGGTTTGCTGCTTTTTGCGGAGCCGGGCTTTCTGTAAATTTGAGTGGAGCCAAACCCACACCGTCATTTGCCATGATGCTTTGTTCGTACACCATGAAATTATCCGTCGTGGCTGCTTCGCCGGTTTTTTCAGCAGGTTTGTTGGAAATTGGGCAGGCATCGAGTTGCGACCAAGTCGACGAGGCACCGTTGCAAAATTGGCTGACAGCCAGCGATGACAGCACATTGGTCTGCTGGAAATTATAGTTTGGTACTTTTGTCAAAGGATAGTTTGGCAACGTGGTTGCGACCGGCGTTCCGCAAGTGGTCAAAGCAGAGGTCAAGGTGCCCAACCACGCGTCGGTTTGCCCAATATTGACGGTCTGGCCGGGTGATTTTGCGCCGCTGACCACCAATTTGGAGGCGGTCGCAGCCAAAAGTGGGTACGCAAAAATTGAAGGGTGCGGACGACCCAAATCGCGATATTTGTTTGTCAAGCCAGTGGTGAAAGCAAATTTGACGACACGCCCCTCGAAATTGCCGTTCACCAAATCAGGGGTCTGGTAACTGGCATAAACATCGCCATTGGTTTTTTTCAACTGCGTCGTTTGATAAAATGAAATTGACTGATCCTGAATATTCAGTATTCTATGCCAAATCGGGTTTTGGTTTGCACCATTTATCCGGTGCATGACCCCTGTCCCATGTCCACTAAAAGCAGGTACTTCGGCCATGCCGGCCGCCAAAATATCGCCGTTGAAAGCACGGGCCAGTTCGCGTATAAAATATAGGTCATTGCCGTTGGTCGGGGTGTAAGCCACCGAGCGAGGCACGTCAATCGAGCCATCGCATTTAATTTCGACCAAAAAACCTTTCCAACCACCTTGATTGGACTCGCCGCCGATGACCACGCCACCCGGATTTAAAGTGGAGGGAATCATGCCGTTGGGTTGGTCGTCGGAGTTGCCGCCGTCAAATTGATGTGCCCAAACAAGGTTCAAACCGAAGTCCAATTTCAACACAAGTATATCATCTCCGCCGCTCCCATCAATCCAAGATTTTACGATATACGCACCACCACACGCGGCACCACAATCGCTGACCCGAACTATTTCATAATCAAGCAGACGAGGAGTGCCTGGTGGGTCGATAATTTTTGTTTGCAAAACTGCACCCGTGCTTTGGCTTAATTCGATGACAATCAACTTCATGTCAGACAAAGAAGTTGTTGGGCGAATCGAACCCAATGCGATGATATTTCCACCGATGGATTCTGACAACTTTGTAATTGCAATGACCCCACCGTTTGGATCAACAAAATCTTTTGTCCAAACCCAATCCAAATTTGTGTTGGCTTTGACTTTCGTCACGCCGCCAGTGAAGGCGGAATTGCCCCCGATGCTCGTGTTGTGGGGCAGATAATAATATACATCCAAAGGCAAGGCATTACCAAAACCATCATTGGTGTTTGGTGTGCCATAAATTTTGAACTGCGCCTGCACATTGACGCTCCAAAAAACTGCCACCAAAAAAGCCCAGCAGCGAAAAGCCCGGTAAAGAAAATTAAAATTTTTCATCGTAAAAAATGAGGTTGAAAACGCACCGTCTCGGAGCGCGTCCGTTTTTGGAAAGAGTGCTGGCCTGCCCGGACGCGGCCAGTGCTTCTGACAAATTCAGTCCACTTGTTTGCTTCGTCGGCGCGGGTGGACTTTTTGTTTTCGGCAAGAAAAAAATTGTTTAGTTCGATGGAACAAACCTACCGGCACGGCGAGCACCGCCGCTTGACGAATGTAAATTCGGTTACAACAAATGTAAATCCGGTTACGTTGACTGTAAATTTGGTAAAAACGGAGATTCCAAAAAAGGTGGGAAATCGCTGAAATCAACACACAAAAAAATAAAAATGTGTCGGCTGCGGGTACAGTTTTTTCCCCGCTCGCAAAAACGGAGGTCGTTGGCCAAAAACTAAACCAGCGTTATCGGCGAAAAAACAACATTTTCAACCCGAAAGAATTGGGGCGAAAGGTGGTTGAAATCGGCATCGGTCGTGAGCAAGGTTGCGCCGAAAAGGTGGGCAGTGGCGGCAATCCAAAGGTCATTTTTGCCCATGTTTCGGGCCGTCATTTCAGCCGGGGCAATGATGTGCGGGTGGTCTCCCTGACTGAAAGCGTCAATATCCGCGTACGCAAGTGTGATATCGGGGCTTTCAATCGGGACAGGATTGAGGGCATGGAGCAGTTTTTCCAACCGTTTTCGTTTCGAATCGCCCCAACTGAACTTGTATGCCAATGCCCGGATTTCGCCTGCCGAAACAATGGAAATGAAAGCAAAATTGCCCGGCAAAAACAGCGGGAATTTCTCTTCGACCTGCCGGATGTAGCCGTCATCCCGCACAAAATATACGAGGATGTTCGTGTCAAGGATAAAATCCATGGTTTATTTGTTGAGTTTGGAGGCCATCACCGGGGCAGCAGGGGCATCTGCAAACAATTCGTGCAAGGGGCGGAACGCCTCCCTGTGGATTGCATACCGTTTCCGCATTTCGGCCATGTTGCGTTTGCGCGGACGCGCCGCCGTTTCCTGTTGTTTCAAAAACGAACGTTGGACCAACTCGGCAATGAGTTGCTCCAAAACCGGGTCGCGCTCCCGAATCAAGATTTCGAGCGCGGATTTGACAGTGCGGGTATCAATGTTGAGGACTTCCATTGGCCAATTTTTTGGGCAAAAATACATTTATTTAAGCACAACCCGAACAAGTAAAAAAGTATCCGACTGTCTTTAACCTCGAAATATAAACCAACCAAATGAAAAACTTTCTCCCCATCATTTTCCTCTTTTGCCAATTGTCATTGGCTGCCCAGCAGTTTTTACCAAAACCACATTTTCAACATTTTGGCACGGAGGATGGGCTGCCCAGCCCCGAAGTTTACAACGCCGTTGAAGATGCCGAGGGGCGCATTTGGTTTGCGACCGACCATGGCCTCAGCCGGTTCGATGGGTATTCATTTCAAAATTTTACCATCCGCGAGGGCTTGCCCGAAAGTTGCATCCTGCGGGTTTACAAAGATTCGCGGGGGCGGCTTTGGATGGTTGGCCTCAGCCACAAATTGTATTTGCTCGACCCTGCCGCCGGTTTTCCGGCATATCCCTTTCTTGACCAAACTGCAAGCCCCCCATTTTTTGGAGTCAATCCTATTCAGGAAGTATTTTGGTCGGAAGTTGAGCAGAAAATGATTTTTTCAATCTATCGGCGCGGACTGGTTGAAATTGACAGTGCCGGAAAAATCGAGATTGAAAACAGGAATGAAATAGGCTATATTTTGAAAAACTATCAGGGACATTGGATGGTATCGTCCTTCTTTAATTTTGAAGATTTGGCACCTGTCGCCAACCCTAAAAGACAAGCAGAAAGTGAAAAATTAATTATCATTGATGGTAATGCTCGCCGCGAATACTTGCTCCATAACTTTTTAAAAGACAAGATTTATCAAGATGCTGGCGGTTCTCCTCCGGTTTGGTCATTTTTCTGCGGCAATCAAAAACTGAGGAAAAGGTGGCTCTTACATTTTTAAAAAACGGAGAACTGCTGGCGGATTTTCCATACGACCATCGAATAGGCCAAATGATGGAAGACACCGACAAAAGCCTTTGGGTCAGCCTGCTCGACAACGGCGGCATCCGGCATTACGCGACTGCAAACGACTTGAAAACAGGCAGATTTGAATCTTTTTTGCAAGGGAAATCGGTGGATTGCCTGTTGCACGACCGCTCCGGCGGTTTTTGGGCAACCTCCCTCCAAGACGGTATTTTTTACAGCCCGAAAATCGAAACCACCGTTTTCAACCATTTCAAATCCGCAAAAAACGAGCAGATTACCGCAATTGAAACGGTCGGCGACAGCGTGCTGTTTTTCAGTACGTTCGATGGAAATATTTATCAAATCCGCCCGCCGGGGCAGGTCGCGGAAGCATTGCCTTTTCAGGCAAAACAGATTCTCGACCTCTGTTGGTTGCCCAGCCAAAAAGCACTTTTCACGATTTCAAACCGGGAGTCTTGGTTTTTCAAAAACGGGAGGCAACAAATCGCCAAAGATGAATTTGGTGAGTTCCGTTCAAAACGCGCAAACCTTTCGCAAGATGGAAAGACGATGTTTCTTCCGACGGGAGGCGGCTTTTTGCACTTCAATCTCGTTTCCGGCCAACGGCTACCGGATTCAAAATTTAGGTCAAAAATCCCAATACGCACCTTGGACATCTGCCAAGACCACCTCGGCCACACTTGGGTAGGCACGCTGGACGGTCTCTTTTTGTTTGAAAATCAAGAACTCGTCCCAGCCCCGTGGTCGCACCCCGCGCTCCGCGTTCGAATTGATGATATTGAAAACTACCCTTTTCCAAACCAAAATTCAACCCTGCCGAGTCTGGTCGTGGCGACTCGCGGGCAAGGCATTTTCCTGATTCTCGGCGACAGCATCCGCCAATTCACGACCGACGACGGCCTCGTTTCCAATATGTTTGAACGGGTGCACGTCGCGCCGGACGGAGTGATTTGGGCGGCGGGTTTGCTGGGACTGAGCCGAATTTCGCGGCGGGCGGATGGCACTTTTCGCATCCGAAATTACTCCGTCGAGCAAGGTTTGCCGTCGAACGAGGTCAATGATGTGGCTACTTTTTGCGGCCAAACTTGGGTGGCAACGGCTGCCGGACTCGTTCGCCTCGCGCCGGATGTCGAAAGTGAAGAATCGCCCATGCCTTTTCAAATCGAGGTTTTTGTAAATGGGAAACTGACCAAATCCCCCGCCCTCGCCAGCCTTGCCCACGACCAAAACAATCTCGAAATCAGGTTCAAAACGCTCAATTTTAAGATGTTTGGCCATATTCCGTACCGGTATTGGTTATCGGTTGATTGGTTATTGGGGAATTGGTTGTTCGGCACCAATAACCAATTCCCCAATAACCAATCAACCATTACCCAATTGACTTCTGCCAATTTTTCGTCACTCGCCCCGGGCAAATATATTTTTCAAGTCCAATCTCAAAATGAAGATGAAAAATGGAGTCCGGCGAACGCGGTTCAGTTTGAAATCCGCCCGCCGTGGTGGCAAACTGGATGGTTCCGGCTGTTGGTTTTTTTAAGTTTTTGTGGGGCAGGTTTTTGGTTTTACAGATTGAGAACCAATCAATTGAAAAAAGACCTCGCCACGAAACAACAACTTTTCGACCTCGAACGCCGCGCCCTGCAAGCCCAGATGAACCCACATTTTATTTTCAATTGCCTCACTTCGATTCAAAATTTCATCTCCGAAGGCGACAAGGAAAGTGCGATGCGGTACACCGCGCGGTTTGCGAAATTGACCCGCTCGGTGTTGAATTTTTCGGGAAAAAATACCATCGCCCTCGAAGATGAAATCGAGACGCTTGAACTTTACCTCGACCTCGAACGACTGCGAACGAGCAACCGATTGGAATATAAAATTGAAGTTGCGCCCGGAATTGATGCTTTCGAGACCGAACTGCCGCCGATGCTTGTCCAGCCTTTTGTCGAAAATGCCATCAAACACGGTAAGATTTCGCGGCTGGATGTGATTTTCAGTCAATCCGAAGGTCATTTGGTGGCGACCGTCCGCGACGACGGCATCGGTTTGACCGCCAATCTTGACAAATTGCACCAATCCAAAGGTATCGAAATGACCCGGCAACGACTGGCGATTTGGAACGAAAATGACCAACCAGAAAATTTGAAAATCGAAAATTTAGAGAAAGGCGTTTTGATAACCATTCGGATAAGAATGCAATGAACGG
This sequence comes from Saprospirales bacterium, assembly GCA_031398055.1. Lineage (GTDB taxonomy): Bacteria > Bacteroidota > Bacteroidia > Chitinophagales > Saprospiraceae > M3007. Next base: position 99,481 of record JANNMS010000024.1, read on the forward strand.
CTGATGGTCACCAATTACCCAATAATTAATCAACTAATCACCAAAAATGAACTGGAAAGCAATCATCGTCGAAGACGAACCCGCCGCAACCAATTTGCTGAAAAACATCCTGCGCGAACATTTTCCAGATGTAAAAGTGTTGGCCGAAGCCGTTGACGTGGCCGAAGCCGTCGAACGGATTGAGTTGCTGCAACCCGATTTGGTGTTTTTGGACATCGAACTGCGCGACGGGACGGTTTTTGAGGTGCTCGACCAATTGAAAAGTTTTCGCGGGCAACTGATTTTCACCACTGGCCACGACGAATTTGCCCTGCGCGCCTACCGATATAATGCCATTGATTATCTGTTGAAACCAATCAGCCCCGATGTTTTGAAAGCGGTGATGGACAGGTTGAAAGACAAGGAAATGCACGCCCAACTGCGGTTTGAAATGTTGCGCGAGTCGGTTCAAAATGAAAAATTTGATAAAATCATCCTGAACGTTTCGGAAGAATACCGGGTCATTCCGCTCAAAGACATCGTCCGTTTGGAGGGCGACGGCAATTACACAAGCGTCAAATTGGCTTCCACCGAAACGGTTTTGACTTCCAAATCTTTAAAATTTTACGAGGAAACGTTGCCTGGCGAGCAGTTTTTCCGCCTGCACCAATCGCACATCATCAACTCGAATTTTATCAGAAAAGTGGCGAAAGGCGATATGCAATCGGTGCTTTTGGAAAACGGGGAATCCGTTCCAATTTCGAGAAGGAAAAAAGATGATTTTATTGTTTGGCTGGGGCAGCGGTGAAAATCACCCCCACAATTTCTTCGAATAAACCCCCGCTTCCGCAAATTTCAACAACGCCGACTGGACGATTTCTTTGTCCGCAGCATACGTCACGCCGTACCATTGGTTGTCGGAAGTCAGGACGCGGAGTTTGATTTTTTTGGCTTCGATTAAATTATTGATGACTTTTGGGATGTAAAATTCGGCTTTCAAATTGTCCATATTTTCCAAAACAAACTGCCGGAACATTTCCTCAATTTCTGGCAAAACCGTTTGGTGCATCGCCCAAAAATTCATTGAAACGGGCGTTTTCTCTGCCAAACGATGTTTTTTTCCTTTTTCATCAAAGTAAAAGATGCCCGTCGGTAGCCGCTCGATTTGGGTTCGTTCAGTGACTTCGGTCAAAAAACCGTCCGGGCTGACCGAACAAACGCCCCGCGCCACCGAGCCATTTTCCGACAAAGTATTGCCCAAAAGGTAGGCTACCATGCCATAAACCGAGGGCGAACATTCGTTTTTTGCAAAATCCGCGATTTTTTGCAAAGCCGTCGCGCCGTAAAAATCATCGGCGTTGATGGCCACGAACGGTGTCGTCAAATGATTTTTTGCGGCCAAAACGGCATGTGCCGTGCCCCAAGGTTTTTGCCGCGCCGGTTTTTCGGCCAGCCAATCGAGACCGGTGGTCAATTCTTGAAAAGCATATTCGGTTTCAATTTGCGCCTCGATTCGCCGCCCCACGATTTCGCGAAAATCTTTTTCGATGTCTTTTCGGATGACAAAAACGACTTTCCCAAAACCCGCCGCGCGGGCATCAAAAACGGAATAATCCAAAATGGCCTCGCCACCGGGGCCCATGCCGTCCACTTGTTTCAGGCCGCCGTACCGCGAGCCGACGCCTGCGGCTAAAATCAATAAAGTAGGTTTCATTTGCGATTTTTGATTTACGATTTACGATTTTGCTAAATTTTGGGTTCGGCGTTTACCTTTACGTTGCAAGCCGCCGCCCATTTCATCTAAGTTTTTGGGCGGGCAAATGTAAGTTGGCAGCGTTGCCAAGCATTGAAAACGGCTTCGATTTTCAAAATCATCGACAAATCCAAAATCGTAAATCAACAATCGCAAATCTTTCAAAATGACTGCACCTGCTTCCTCCGCAAGTTATCGCTACCAAATTACCGCGATCGGCATCCTATTTTTTGCATTCGGCTTCATCACTTGGCTGAACGGCACGCTGATTCCGTTCCTCAAATTGGCTTGCCAACTGAATACTTTTCAGGCGTTTTTCGTCACGTTCGCTTTTTACATGAGTTATTTCTTTTTGGCTTTGCCGGCGGCGGCCATTTTGAAAAGAACAGGTTTGAAAAACGGCATGGCGATGGGGTTGGCGGTGATGGCAGTCGGTTGTTTGATTTTTGTCCCGGCGGCGCAGGCGCGCGCATTTCCCATGTTTTTGCTCGGATTGTTTGTGCAAGGCATGGGTTTGGCACTTTTACAAACGGCTTCCAACCCGTACATCAGCATTCTTGGCCCGATCGAAAGTGCGGCGCAACGGATCAGCATCATGGGGATTTGCAACAAAACGGCGGGCATCCTGAGCCCGATTATCCTCAGCAGTATCGTTTTGAAAAATGCGGGCGAATTTGAAAAACAATTGGCAGCAACCACCGACGAGGCACAAAAAGCACTGATGCTCAACGAGTTATCTGGTCGCGTGGTGATGCCGTACATTGTGATGGCGTTCGTTTTATTGGTACTTGGATTTTTGATTCAGCGTTCGTCGCTGCCGGAAATCGACACGGCGGCAGAAACGCCAAACGAAAACGGGGTGACCAAAAAAACGAGCATTTTCCAATTTCCACATCTTTGGCTGGGCGTTTTGGCCATCTTTTTTTGTGTCGGAACGGAGGTAATGGCTGGTGACGGCATCGGGATTTATGGCCGTTCGGCGGGTTTTGGGTTGGACGAGGCGAAATATTTCACTTCATTTACGCTCGTTGGGATGCTGGTGGGATATGTTTTGAGCATTGTTTTGATCCCCAAATATGTATCGCAACAGGTTTTTATGAAATATTCTGCTCTGCTCGGCATCGGGCTGACTTTGCTCACTTATTTCACAACTGGTTCAACGGCAGTCACTTGCATCGCGGCACTTGGTCTGGCGAACGCCGTCATGTGGCCCGCGATTTGGCCGCTGGCCATCAATGGATTGGGGCGTTTTACCCAAACTGGTTCGGCTTTGTTGGTGATGGGCATCGCGGGCGGGGCGGTTTTGCCGCAATTGTACGGGCTGCTCGAACATCCGCTGGGCTACCGGATGGCGTTCGTGGTTTTGATGTTGCCGGCGTATTTGTATATTTTATATTTCGCGATGCGAGGGCATAAAGTCTGATTGGAACCTAAAACAATGGCGTAATTTTAAAAATCAAAACAGAAAATGTCCGAGAAAACGCTACTTGATTTTATCCAAACTTTTAGCCACGCTGCCACAAATCGGCAGGAAAAATATATTTTTGGAGAAGTCAATCAGAGTGAAATAGCCACTTTGCTGCAATTGACCAATCTTGATGTTTCAGGTTTTCGAAGGATAATTGATAATTTTGGGGTGCGCCATGCTTTCAAAAAACATGGCCGCCCGGCAACCGAAGAACCGCGAGGGCAGATTCCAATTTTGCCGAAAGACTTTGAGCAAATCCTTGAAATCGTATTGTTTTTTGACGAAATCATTGCCGAACAAAGTAAAAAAGGCTTGCTGATTGTTCGATATGAAAAGCAGTTCGAGGATTTCATTCTGATTTATGCAGAAGAAATTCGTTTTGGTCAACGAGAAATTGCCTTCCAAACCCTTTACAAAAGAAAAATCCGCAAGCCATGACAGCCTGCGGATTTGAATATTACATAGTGCCACGTGCTACTTTTTCGAAATCGAAACTGCGCCGCGCATACGTCCGAAACGCCCTATCCTATATTCGAATACAAAGATAACCCTTTTTTGGTCAATTACGCCATCAAAACCTCCGGCACAAAACTTTGGTAAGCCCCCGCCGCCAGTTTTTTCCCGACGGCTGAAAACGCCTCCAAAGTTTCGTCGATGTCCTGTTTGGTGTGTTCGGAAGTCGGGATGAGCCGCAAAATAATCATGCCTTTCGGGATGACCGGATAAACGACGATGGAACAAAAAACGCGGTAATTTTCACGCATATCTTGCACGAGAGCCATTGCTTCTTCCACGCTGCCTTTCATGTAAACCGGTGTAACACAAGTGTTTGTGTCGCCGATGTCGAATCCGCGTTTTTTCAAACCGGATTGAAGCATCCGAACATTTTTCCACAATTTTTCGCGCAGTTTTGGTTGGTCGCGGAGCAATTCAAAACGTTTCAACAAACCTTCGACGAGTGGCATCGGCAGCGATTTGGCGAACATCTGCGAACGCATGTTGTATTTCAAATGCTGGATAATCTCTTTTTGTCCGGCCAAAAAACCGCCAATCAAAGCCATGCTTTTTGCAAAAGTTGAAAAATACATGTCCACGTCGTCCGTGATATTTTGTTCTTCGGCAGTGCCCGCGCCCGTTTTTCCGAGCATCCCGAAACCGTGTGCGTCGTCGATGAAAAGCCGGAAACCGTATTTTTCTTTCAAAGTGCAAATTTCGCGCAGTTTTCCTTGGTCGCCACGCATCCCAAAAACGCCTTCGGTGATGACCAAAATGCCGCCACCCGTTTCGTCGGCAATTTTTCGCGCAGCAATCAAATGTTTTTCGAGGCTCGCCACGTCGTTGTGGACGTAGGCAAAACGTTTTCCGAGGTGCATCCGCATCGCATCCACGATGCAGGCATGGCTTTCGGCATCGTAAACGGCCACGTCGCGGCGCGTCAAAAGTGAATCGATTGCCGAAACCACGCCTTGATAACCATAATTGACCAGCAAACCAGCCTCTTTTCCGACATAATTTGCGAGTTGGAGTTCCAATTTTTGGTGCAGTTTCGTCTCGCCCGACATCATCCGCGCACCCATTGGATAGGCAAAACCCCATTTTTTGGCGGCAGCCGTGTCTGCTTTTCGCACCGCCGGATGATTTGCCAAACCGAGATAATTATTGATGCTCCAACAAATGACTTCTTTTCCCTGAAACATCATCCGATTGCCGAGTTCGCCTTCGAGTTGCGGGAACACATAATAGCCTTCGGCCACATCGGCGTATTTTCCGATCGGGCCGGCGTTCGATAAAATTCTATCAAAAATATCCATTTTTATGATTTACGATTTTTCGATTTTGGCAAGAAATGGAACACAGATGACACTGATTTTCAAACACAGATTTTCAAGATTTTTTTTCTGTATTAATCTGTGTTTGAAAATCCGTGTCATCTGTGTTCCATTTATTTTCAAGCCGCTTCGTGCATTGCAATTTTTGCCCGTTCGATGGCTTTTTGTTCCTTCCAAGTTTTCCAGCCCGCACCCATCACCGCATTCATCCCTTTGTCCACTGCAAAATGCCGGGCAATATTTATCAGACCTTTTGCCTGGGCAATCAGACCGTCGGTCGAACGCAAACTCAACGAAAAACCACCTTCCAAATAAACAATGTGATGCCACCACATCGACGGGATGAAAAGCGTTTCGCCGTGTGTCAAAATGGTTTCGTGGCCGGTGGCGGTGGCGAAGGCCGGGTATTTTTCGTAATCTGGATTTATCGGATCGACATGACTTTGCACGGTGAACGGATGTTGGTACAACTTCCGGTTTTGGTTCTGGTCGAACAAAACGATGTGTTTCCGCGTGTGAAAATGGGTGTGAAAAACGTGCGAGCAGTCAATGTCATAATGTAAACCGGTGACCGAACCTTTTCCGCCAAAAAACATGAACGGATATTTGTCCAACCAGCCGTCGCAAACCGTCGGATTGGCCACGTCTTCGGCCAGTTCCGGGATGTTTTCCATGATGTTCCAAAGAAAAATGCGGTACGGCGCAGGCTCGTCTTTTTGGATCATTTCGAGGTAATCGCCAAATTTCATGGTGATCCCCGCTTTCATGTAATTCGGTCCCGGTTTGTGGAAATTTGGGTCAATTACCGGCACGTCCAAATGTCCGTGATTGGTTTTCAAGTATTCAAAAGTCCATTTTTTGGGGGCTGCCCAATCTTTTGAAACGTCTGTGAAAACGACAGGTTTGTGAGGTTTGAGATAGTTTTCGGTAAATTCCTCGCGGGTCAAACCCGTGCGGCGGTCAATTTGAAGTAGTTTTAGCATAAGATATATTGATTTGTGATTTTGGAATTACGAACAATGATCTACTTACGTTAGAACTTCTTTTAAAATAAAAAATGAAAATTTGAGTGAAATTCGATTTTTACAAAATAGATTTTACGCGTAAATGCCTTCCTTTCCGATTTTGATTTTTTCTTCCATTTCGGTTTCCGGCTGCGGCAAAAAACCCTGCGCCACCATCCATTTGTCGGAGTAAAATTTAGAAACATATTTGCTGCCGTGGTCTGCAAAAATCAGGACGACCACGTCTTCGGGTTTCAACCGGTCTTTGATTTGTTCGAGGCATTGCAAGCACGCGCCGCTCGAATATCCGGCCATGATGCCCTCCGTTCTGGCCAATTCGCGGGCGCGAAACGCGCTGTCTTTGTCCGTGACTTTTACGAATTCATTGATCAAATTGAAGTCAATGTTTTCGGGAATGATGTTTTTTCCCGTGCCCTCGATTCGGTAGGAATAGACCTCTTTTTCGTCGTAAACCCCCGTTTCATGGTATTTTTTCAAAGCAGAACCGAAGGCATCGACTGCGATGATTTTCAAATCAGGGTTGAGTTCTTTCAAATATTTCCCCGAACCGCAAAGCGTCCCGCCGGTGCTCGCGCTGCCAATCAGCCAATCGATTTTGCCTTCGGTCTGGTCCCAAATTTCTGGGCCAGTCGAAAAATAATGCGCCTCCGCGTTGTCCGGATTGAAATTTTGATTGACATAAAACGCACCTTTTGTTTTTGCCGCAATCGATTTTGCCATCGAATAATACGAACGCGGGTCGTCGGGCCGCACGTCCTGCGGGCACAAAATCACCTCGGCTCCCATTGCTTTTAAATTGGCGATTTTGTCCTCCGAAATTTTAGAAGTCACCGTCAAAATGCAGCCGTAACCTTTCAAAGCGGCCACCATCGCGAGGCTAAAACCGGTGTTTCCACTCGTCGCATCCACCACCGTGCCGCCCGGTTTCAGATGGCCGAGGCGTTCGGCACGTTCGATGATGTGCAGCGCGATGCGGTCTTTCGCGCTCAAACCGGGGTTAAAACATTCCAATTTCACATAAACTTTCGCGGCGATGTGGCTCGTCGTTTTGTTGAGGCGAACCATCGGCGTGTTCCCAATCGTTTCTAAAATATTGTTGTAAACCATTTCTCAAAAAATTTAAAAAACTGAGCAAAAAGGCGTTCTTCAAAACAAAACCGTTGCACGACAGCAGGTATTTCTGCCGTAGATTTCGTCATTTTTAGATTACGAAACTGCAAATCGAACAGTTGCGAAAGTAGTTTTTGAGAACGCCGGGCGAAATTGGGGAAGCGATTGCGTCAGGTTGCTCGGCAAAAAAACGGAGTAAAAGTGAGTTCGGAATTTGTGTGGAGTCAGTTAAAAATCGTCAAATTCGAGGGCGAAAATACGGCACTACTTTTAAAACAAAGACAGGAAAAGCCGTGCAAAAAAAAATCTATAAAATTGTCGCTCAGATGATACAAATCTGAAATTTGTGTTTCAACTTTACAGCCAGAAACAGAATATAGTCTTGCATTGTATTTCGCACTCCCTTTCTTTCACAATCAACTTCTGAACGATGCTTATCATTTACATCCTTTTCGCTGCCATTTTTGCCAGCAGAATTCTGCCAAAAGCAGCAGAAATTTTAGGAACCGCTTTGCGCACGTAATTCACCCCCGTACAATTTTTGAACACCAATGCTTGCCGATTTAGATAAAAACGTCCCGCCGAAAAATTTCGTCGGGACGTTTTTTCACCCCAAAAACTCCGCCAGCAAGCGATGAAAATGATGCGTCCCTTTTTCATGCTTGACTGAATATCTGCCTGAGTTGTAAAATCTTGAACGCACGCCGCGCTGCACCATTTCCACAATTTCTTCGTCTTCCATTTCCACCGTGTCGAGGTCGCCGCCCGCGCCGCTGCCCAGTTTTTTTTCATCAAAAACGTAGACAAAAAATTTCACCCGGCAAGTTTCCACCCCCGTCGGTTCGACCAAATTGAACGACAAACCCCAAGGATAAAAATTGAACATCATGTTTGGGAAAACCCAGAAATAGTAGCCCGCCACGTTTTTTCCAAAATCGGGCGACGAGGGCGGCAGGTCAATACAATGTACGTTGTTTTTTGCGATGCCGATTTGCAGGTTTGAAAACTTGAAAATTTCGGTCTCGTAATTTCCAAAATCGAGGGACTGCGCCAGCCCGCCGTGCACAAATGGGATGTGAAAACCTTCCAAATAATTTTCGCAGTACAAAGCCCAATTTGCCTTGACTTCATAAGTTTTTGACAAATTTTCATGAAAAACGAGTTGGTCGAGCGGCATCCACCCCACCCTTTCCATCATTTCCTGAAAAAATATTTCAGGTGAAAAAACCGGGTCGAGCGAAGTGAAAAGCAAACTTGCCCACTCGAAAATCGGCAATTTTTTCAAATCATCCGCCGCCGTCGGGAAATTTTCGACGCCCTGAAATTCGGGCATGAATTTGAATTTTCCATCTAAATCGAACACACGGCCGTGATATTTGCAACGCAATTGGCTGGTTTTGCAGGGCAATCCAGCGACCAAATTGCCTCGGTGCGTGCAGACATTTGAAATTAGGTTGATTGGAAAATTAGGAAATTGGGAAATTGGTTGGGCGGGTTTCGCAAGCAAAAGCGGCTCGTCCAAATAATTTTCCAACAAAAAAAACGGCCAAACCGAACCCGGTTCTGCGACCCGCCCGGCGTGCCCGACGAACTGCCACGATTTGGCAAATATTTTTTCTTTTGCCCTTTCAAAAACTTCCGGCGAGGTGTAAACCGCGGTGGAAATGGTCGAGGCTTTTGCGATTTCGGGATGGACGAAAAAGTGTGGCATTTTTCAAAATTTGAGTTTTATTTTTTAAACACAAAGGCACATCAGGAAACATAAGTTTTTGAAAACCAATCACTTATGTTTTCTGATGTGCCTTTGTGGTAAAAAAAATTTGTGCTGAGTTTGTACTCATCTCGACAGTAAAAACTTCCTAAATTCTTCCATTTCCTTCATTTCCTGCTCCACAAATCTTTGGAAAAGCCGTTCGCCGACCTGCGTTTTCAAAGCAGAAATGCCCACGTCGATCAACCGAAAACCTGTCGGGGTCAAAAAAATATTGTCAAATCGCTCGCCCGGCATATCCGAAGGCCGTCGCAAATCACGGTGAACAAAACCCGCACGGTGCAAAACCTGCAATTCATTTTCCAAAACATCGAACCACAATTCCCTTTTTTCATATTCGTAGGCTCTGAAATCCATCGGGTACAGCCGTTCCATGACCAATATTTCCACATTTTCATTCCACTCGTCGAGCCGTAAAAACTTGACAACCAGGCCATTGACTTGGTTTGCGTATTTCATTTTTTCGGCTTCCGAACCGATATCGGAGCGGGTGTCGCCAGAAAAAAGTTTGCCAGCCTCCGTTTCGGTGAGTGCGATGACGGTGTTGTTTTCTCCGATTGAAAGTGTTTGGGGGAATCGCTTTTTCAATTTGAAAATATTTTTAGCAAAAGTAATGCAGGTCGCACGCATTTTTGGGCAGTCAATCGTTCCATTTTTTTCACTCAAAAACTTTTCAACCATGGCAAAAATCATTTTCCAAGTTCTATTTTTCCTGCTTTCCGCCAGCCTGCCCGCCCAAATTTTGATACCATTTTCTTGTGCCGAAAAATACGGCCTGGCCGATGCCACAACCGGAAAACAGGTCGTCCCCTGCCGTTTTGATTCCATAGAACTTGACCCCAAAACTGGCATTTTTTCTGTAAAAATGGGCGAAAAATGGCGGCTGCTCCAAAATAATGGGGTGTTTTTGGGCAAGTACGAATTTCCGTTCCGTCCCCGTTTTTTTGATTTTTTATCGGACGTATCCAGCGTTCCCGTGGCCAATTTGGTCCGAATCCAAGATTCGCCGAACGACGGCCATTATTTTGAAGGCGAGGAATGTTGTTACGGCTGGCCGTGGGGCGTTTATAATTTGAAGGACGGGTATTTTTCGGACATTGTTTATGTCCGAAACCCGACTTCAAGGAGCCCAGAGTATTTGGCGAGTTCCGGGATTAGTCCAGCATATTTTGAAATGGAGGAAAACAAGTTCCGCACCGGCAAACTTTTGGTGACCAAACCGGGCAGCGGCCAGGGTTTCATTGACCAAACCGGACGAGAATCTCTCGCCCCACATTTTTCAAGAATCATTTTTGTGGACAGCCTCAATTTGGTGGTGGCCGACTCAGCAGGGCGGCTGGCTTTGGCGGATGCCAATGGCAAATTGCTCACCCCTTTTTTGTTTTCAGAAATCCGTCCGGCAGGCGGTTTTTTTCAGGCGGGCGTGCATTTTGAAAAAGAACTGAGCGATGTGGAGGCGTTCAAATACAGCCTTTTTGGACAGGGCTGGTCTTCCAAAACAGGGCTGCTCGATCGGCGCGGAAAACTAGTGGTGGACACTATTTTTGAATCGGTTTACCTCTGGCAGGACTCGCTTTTTTTTGCAAAAATGGGCGGAAAAATGGGCGTGGTTTCGGGCAGTGGCCGTACGGTTTTGCCATTTCAATATGATTTTTTGACCAATTCGGAGCAAAACGAGTTGATTTTTCAGCAAAATGGAAAACGTGGGTTGCTCAACCGGACGGGGCAAATTTTGCAACCCGCCATTTTTGAATACCTCGAAAAATGGCCGCCATATTTTGTTTTCAAAAAAAACGGGCTGTCCGGCGTGATGGATTCGACGGGGAAAATCCTTTTTGAAAAACCGTTTGAAATAATTTTTCTCCACCCAGATTTGGGGCTCGCGGTTTTTTCTGAAAATAAAAAACAGGGCCTCGTCAATTTTGAGGGCAAGCAAATTTGCCCGCCGAAATATGTTCGCATCGAACGGCTTTGGAAAACTGACAATTTCAAAGTTTTGCTAAACAAAGAATATGGAGTGATTTCAAAAACAGGGCAGGTTTTGATTTCGCCAAAATATTTTGAAATAGAAAGCCACACCAATTCTGGAAATTTTATTGGAAATACATCGAATGGCTGGGATATTTTTGATAAAAATGGGCGAAAAATCGCGAGTTCGAAAGATAAAAAATGAACGAAAAACGCCGCCCCGAAAAATCTTCGGCGCGGCGTTTTCCTAATTTTTAATTCCTAATCCCCAATTGAATCAAGCATATTCTTCAATCGGCGGACAAATACAAACCAAATTCCGATCCCCAAAAGCCCCGTCAATACGGTTCACCGACGGCCAAAATTTGTACCCAGCCCGCAAATACGGTAACGGCCATGCCGCTTTTTCACGAGAATATGGCTTGTCCCAATCATCGGCAGTCAGTTCGGCGACGGTGTGCGGGGCGTTGTGCAGCACATTATTGTCTTCCGGAAAATCGCCGAGCGCGACTTCGTCAATTTCTTTTTTGATGGACAAAAGGGCATCGCAAAAACGGTCCATTTCTGCTTTCGATTCGCTTTCCGTCGGCTCGATCATGATCGTTCCGGCGACCGGAAACGACAAAGTCGGGGCATGAAAACCGTAATCCATCAGCCGTTTTGCCACGTCCTCGGCACTGACAAATGCTTTCATCGGGCGCAAATCCAAAATCAATTCGTGCGCCACCCGCCCATTTTCGCCAACATATAATGTCTGGAACTGCCCGTCGAGCCGCGATTTCATGTAATTCGCATTCAAAATTGCAAATTCAGTGGCAGATTTTACGCCCGCCGCGCCCAACATTTTGATGTATCCATACGAAATCAGCAAAATGGAAGCACTGCCAAACGGCGCGGCACTGACCGCCGAAACGCCTTTTTTGCCGCCCGTTTTTGCAAAAACGTGGCCCGGCAAAAAAGGCGCGAGCGAATCGTTGCAGCAAATCGGCCCCATTCCGGGGCCGCCGCCGCCGTGCGGAATAGCAAAAGTTTTGTGCAAATTCAGGTGGCAAACGTCCGCGCCAATCGCCGCTGGGCTGGTCAAACCGACCTGCGCGTTCATGTTTGCACCGTCCATGTAGACTTTTCCGCCCAATTTGTGGATGATTTCGCAAGCCTCGCGGATCGCAGTTTCAAAAACGCCGTGCGTCGAAGGGTACGTCACCATCAGGCAAGCGAGATTTTTGGCGTGCAATTCTGCCTTGATTTTCAGGTCGGCCATGTCGATATTTCCGCGTTCGTCGCAGGCCACTACCACCACTTTCATCCCGGCCATCACCGCGCTCGCCGGGTTCGTGCCGTGCGCCGACGACGGGATCAAAGCCACATCGCGGTGCTTATTTTTATTGGCTTCGTGAAAAGCACGGATCACCATCAAACCTGCGTATTCGCCCTGCGCCCCGGAATTTGGTTGCAGCGAGCAGGCCGAAAAACCGGTGATTTCGCAGAGATATTTGTCCAATTCTGAGATGATTTTGGCGTAGCCCCGCACCTGATTTGCCGGGGCAAACGGGTGGATATTTGCAAATTCGTCCCAACTGACGGGGATCATTTCCGCCGCAGCGTTCAATTTCATCGTGCACGAACCGAGCGAAATCATCGAATGGGTCAACGAAATATCTTTGTTTTCCAACCTTTTGATGTACCGCATCATGTCGCTTTCGGTGTGGAAAGAGTTGAAAACGGCGTGCGTCAAAAAATCGGAGGTGCGGTGGAGTGCGGCTGGGAAACGTTCGGTTTTGGTGTCGGCGGCCAAATTTTTCCCGCCAAAAATTTCCAAAATCTTTTCCAAATCGGCTTCGGTCGTCGTCTCGTCGAGGTTGATTTGAATGCCACGCCCGTCGTAAAAAAAGTTGAAATTGGCTTTGTCCGCGGCGGATTTTGCGGCAGCCATCCATTTTCCATCGCCCTGAACCCGAACCGTATCGAAAAAATGGTCGTGCGCGATGTGGACACCGGCACTTTTCAAAGAATTTGCCAAACTCACCGCCATCGCATGCACCCGCCGGGCAATCCCACGAATCCCCGCCGGGCCGTGGTAAACCGCGTACATCGCAGCCATATTTGCCAAAAGTGCCTGCGCCGTGCAAATATTGGAAGTCGCTTTTTCGCGGCGAATGTGTTGTTCGCGGGTTTGCAAAGCCATTCGCAGGGCGCGGTGGCCGTTTTTGTCCTGCGAAACGCCGATGATCCGACCGGGAATTTGACGTTTAAAATCTTCGGTCACGGCAAAAAATGCGGCGTGCGGCCCGCCAAAACCCATCGGCACTCCGAACCGTTGCGAGTTGCCACAAACCACGTCCGCGCCCCACTCGCCGGGCGGTTTCAGCAAAGCCAAACTCAAAATATCGGCAGCCACGCAAACAAATGCGCCGTGCGATTTTGCCGTTTCGACAAATTTTTGGTAGTCCTCGACCGCGCCTTCCGAATTTGGAAATTGCAGGATTGCGCCAAATGTTTTTTCAGAAAATTGAAATTTTTTCCAATCTCCAACCACCAATTTGATATTTTGCGGAACGGCACGGGATTTCAAAACATCCAAAGTTTGGGCAAAAACGGTCTCGGAAACGAAAAACTCGTTGGCTTCCTCGCCTGCTTTTGAGCGTTTGTTTTTTTCATGGTAAAACATGTTCATGGCTTCGGCGGCGGCAGTTCCCTCGTCCAAAAGGCTCGCGTTGGCAATCGGCAGCCCCGTCAAATCGGAAACCATCGTCTGAAAATTGAGCAAACTTTCCAGCCGTCCCTGCGAAACCTCGGCCTGATAAGGCGTGTACTGCGTGTACCAACCCGGATTTTGGAAAACATTTCGCAAAATCGCCGCCGGAGTTATCGTTCCGTGATAGCCCTGACCGATGAAGTTTCGGGCGACTTTGTTCAGTTTCGCCACCCGCCGAAGTTCCGTCAAATATTCAAATTCAGTTTGGGCGGCGGGCAGGTCGAGCGGTTTTTTCAGGCGGATGCTGTCCGGGACGGTTTGCCCAATTAATTGGTCTAAATTGTTGACGTTCAGGGCTTTGAGCATCGCGCGGGTGTCGGTTTCGGAAGGGCCGATGTGGCGACGCACAAATTGGTCAGGGTGCGGAAAATGACTCATTTTGAGATATTGAGATATTTTGAAATGGAGAAATCTGGTGAAAATGGTTCGAAAAAACGTGGCGAAGGTAGTGTTTGTTCAATTGGAAAAAATGCACGGGAACGGCTGGAATTTTTACTTTTGCACTAATTTAAATTCATTTTCAATGAAAATTACGCGGCTCGAACTCGCCAATTTTAAAAGGTTTACCCAACTGACTTTGGATGAAATTCCGGATTCGGCTCGTTTGGTTTTATTGATTGGGGCAAATGGTTCGGGGAAATCGTCGGTTTTTGATGCGTTTGAAGTCTTGAATAAAGGAAAAAAGGGGGAGAGCATTTCCAACATGGATAGTGCTTATTTTAGAAAAGACTCCGAACGGGATTTTAATATTGTTTTGGAAAGAGATGAAGTTGACTTTTTTGGTTTTCAAGTAGATAGTAATTTAAAAGAACCGGCACTGAAAAAACTCAATTTTTACGGCCGCAGTAGTTTCCGGCAAGTTTCGCGGCTCACCCGAACTTCGTTGGGAACTCCTTTCAATGTTGAAAATGATGCCGACCGTCCTCAATTTTTTATTGACCGAGACGAACGTTTTGAAAACGATATTGAAAATATCACAGGCATTATTTTGAGAGATTTTTTCAGAACCGATGAACCGAAAACCAAAACCCGCGAGCGATTTATTGACCCCATCAACCGAGGGCTTTCTAATATTTTTGGTGGCCAAAACGGCACTAAATTGGAATTGATTGAAATTATTCCGCCGTTGGATGGCAAAACAGCGCAGGTAACTTTCCGAAAAGGTCTTTCAGAATTTCACTACAATCAATTGGGTGCGGGCGAAAAAGAGGTCATCAATATCTTGATAAATATTACGAGTCGGAAAGAAGCATTGGAAAATGCGATTGTTTTTTTTGATGAAATTGACCTGCACCTCAACACACAGTTGCAATACAATTTACTCAAAGAATTGTTGGACAACTGGATTCCAAAAACCAGTCAATTTTGGACGGCTTCGCACTCGCTCGGTTTTATTGAATTTGCCCGACAACAATCGGAAGCAGTAATTTTCGACTTCGATGATTTGAATTTTGACCTGCCACAAACTTTGCTCCCCGTTCCAAAAGACAACCCGGATGTGTATGAAATTGCTGTTGGGAAAGAATTTTTGCCAGCACTTTTAGCCGACAAAAAGTTGTGTTTTGTTGAAAATCAAGATAGAGATTATTATGGCTCAATTGGGTTGCCGAATCTACTTTTTGCCGCTGCAACCAATAGAAACAATGTCTATCATAAAGTATTGAACGATAATAAATTAATTGGGATAGTGGACAGGGATTTTTTGACAGACGATGATATAATTCTGATAAGAAAACAATACAAAAATTTATTCCTATTGCCTTATTATAGCATTGAAAACCTCTTTTATCATCCTGATAATTTAGAAGAATATAATGCTAATAAAAAACAGCCATTTGATAAACAGGATTATATCAAAAAACTAATCGCCCAGAAAGAGATTGTAAAAAATACGATCATGCTTTCCTTGTCATTAAAACGCACAGAATACCCATATTTTGGAGAGCAAAATTTTGCTGGAAAACCTGCGCAAAACCGGTTTAAAAATAAAGGTGAAAATTCAGAACAAACCGCAGTTTTGGCCATGTACCTGAATGCCGAAACTTTTGAAGATTGGTACAAAATTTTTCCGATGAAAACTTATGCCACCGAAGTTTCTCAGCGACAGCACATCCCAAAATCTGATTTGGTGAAAACAAAGTGGTTCAAAAAACAGATTGAAAATATGTTTGCCAAGTAACCCGAATTTGTCTGTTCGAGTTAAATCAGTACAACAAATATTTCCGCCGCACCGACCCGAATTTTTCCAAATCCGCCTGCCAACTTGCCCGGATTTCGGTCTCCGTTTTTCCCGCCAAAATCTGCTTGCGCAACTTTGACGACCCAGCCAATTTGTCAAAAAAGTTATTTTTCAAAAAAAACGACCCTCGTTTTTCAACCGGAAATTTTTGAAAAGCATCCAGAATTGGCCAAAGCAAAATTTTTCCATTTGCTCGCAGCGAGTCGAGCGGCATTTTTCTAAAATCGTAACCGAAACATTTTTGGCCTTCTAAAAATGGTTTTTGATTTCCAAAATTTGGTTTTGGGACAAACGAAAAACTCGTCCGACCAGAATCGGGCGGGTCAGTCGCCGGAAAATCAGGATGCCCGACTACCTCGAACGGAAAATCCGTGCCGCGCCCGACCGAAAATTCCGTGCCTTCAAAAAAACAAAGCGATGGGTAGAGATAAATCGAACGCATCGTCGGCAAGTTTGGCGAGGGCGCGACGGGCAGTTCGTAAAATGTGCGGTGGTCGTAATTTTGGCATTTAACTACTTCTAAATCAATGGGTTGGCTCACTTTCAGCAAGTTTTCCCCGGCAAAAAGTTTGGCCAATTCACCCACCGTGCAGCCGTGAACGACCGGCAAATTGGTGATTCCAACAAACGATTCGAACCCATTTTCGAGCATCGGGCCGTCGAAAAAATGGCCATTCGGATTCGGTCGGTCGAGCACCAAAAGTGGTTTCGCCAACTCGGCGCAGGCCTGTTCGACATAAAAAAGTGTAGAAATATAGGTGTAAAACCGTGCGCCGACATCCTGAATATCAAAAATCACCAAGTCCAAACTCTCGAAATCGGCAGCCGTAGGTTTTTTGTTTTTTCCATAAAGTGAAAAAATTGGAAGACCAGTTTGAGCGTCGCGGCCATTTTTGACGGTTTCCCCGGCGTCGGCTGAGCCGCGAAAACCATGTTCGGGCGCAAAAATTTTGACCACTTCCACGCCCCGTTTTATCAAAGTATCGGCCAAATGGGTCTGCCCGACGAGCGAGGTTTGATTGACGACGAGGCCGATTTTTTTGCCCAAAATTTTTGGCAGATAAATCTCCAGTCGTTCGGCTGCAACTCGAACTGACGGTTTTTCGACGAGCGCAGCAGGCGTTTTTTCGGGCGTTTTTTGAGGAATTTCAGTGGATTGGTTGGGGCAGCGGGCAGCGAGGAACAGGCCGAAAACGAGGATGCATAATTTTGTCATTGCCAATTATTTTGGGCACAAAAAAACGCCCGGCAATTTTGTGCCGGGCGTTTTTTTAACAGAAACCTGTGATTGGTTGAAAAAATTTTCATTCCAAAATTGAATCTGCTCGTTCTATTTTTTCAAAAACTTTTCTGCCAGTTTTTCCCCATTCCCACAATCAATTTCCAAAAAATAAACGCCTCCCGGCAAATCCCCAACCTGCAAACTTTCCGTCGCAACACCTTGATTTTCAGTGGAAAAGGATTTTTCAAACATCAATTTTCCAGTCAAATCAAAGACCCGAGCCACCGCGGGAGGCAATTTTTCAAAATCAAAAAACAAAACATCACCAACCGGATTTGGGAAAATTTCAATTTCAAATTTTGGGTTTTCTGCCGTCGCGCGCTCGTCATTTTCACCTGAAAAATTGATGTTTTGAATGTTCACCGTCGCGGCCGTGGCGTTTCCAATCGTGTAATTTGGCGCAGCCGTTAAATTTAAAACTGCCGTTTCGGTCGGTTCGGCGAGGCTGTCGTGGCGGGCGGTGAGTTTAAAATTCGTAGTCGTTGCGTTCGCCGGGATGATGGTCAAGCCATTTAAAAAGTAAAAATCCGCCCGGTTCGTGGCCGTTCCGCCGACGGAATATTTCACAG
>JANNMS010000104.1:0-18561 GCA_031398055.1 Saprospirales bacterium
TTCGCCGACCACTTTTGAAAGCGGTGCCGGAGGCAAAATGTGCATTGAGTTAATTGATAATCAGCGGATTTTCAATGGGTTATTCCGAAAGTCAATTGATGGATTTACAAAAATTGTACCGGAAAACCCGTGCCGGAGGGCAGGCAGAAAAACACATGGCGAGACGTTTACAGAAATTTACAGCCAGAAAATTGGGTTTGCAAAGAGATTTTTTTGTGCTGTTTTTTGAATCGTCACGGAGCAAAACTATTGGCTGGCGAGGCGGGAGAAAATTGGTTTTTTGAAAAAATACGGTGCGATTTTTTGGGTTTGAATTATTGAAAAATTGGGTTTGTTGGAAAAATTGCTGTTCTTCCGTTTTTATAAAATCTATGATTTTGGATCATTTCTCAACAAATTTCAATTGAAAATAAAAACGCGCTGCCCGAAAATGTTTCGGACAGCGCGTTTTTAAAAAATTGGGTTGTGACAAATGTTCGGTGACGGCCTGAGTTTTTAGAATTTTTTCAAAATTTTAAAACGTGGTCGTTGCACGTTGAAAAATAATTTTTCTTCTATTTCACAAGCAAAACATTGTCTTTTTCTAAGATGGCCTACAAGGATTCGAACCTTGACAAACAGTACCAAAAACTGTTGTGCTACCGTTACACCATAAGCCAGTACAACTTTTCTTCAAAAGCGAGTGCAAAAGTAATTTGCCAGGCCGCTTGTTTCAAAACTTTTCAACTAATTTTTCAAAAGAAAAATTCCACCTCACCAATTTCGTCGGCTCAACGACAGCACGGTGGCCGCCAAAAAAACCACAATCAACGAAATGAAATAAATCAAATTCCGGGTGTCCAAAACCCCACGACTCACCGAATCATAATGATATTGAATGCCCAAGGATTGAACAAGGTCATCTGTTTTTCCAAAAAAAACGGGCAGACGCGACAAAAAATCAAACGCGGCATTGACAAAAAAACTCAAAAATGCCGCCAAAATAAACGCCACGATTTGATTATTGGTCAACGACGACGCGAAAACGCCAATCGCTACGAACGCACCGGCCAAAAAAAACAGCCCGATGTACGAACCAAAAATGCCGCCGGAATCCAAATTGCCTTTCGGCGAGCCCAATTGATACACCGTGAAGTAATACAAAACGGTCGGAAGCAGTGAAAAAATGACCAAAGTGAGGCAGGCGAAAAATTTGCCGCCCACAATTTGCCAATCAGAAAGTGGCCGCGTGACCAACAGTTCAATCGTCCCCGTTTGATTTTCTTCGGCAAACGTGCGCATCGTCACCGCCGGAATCAGAAACATAAAAATCAGCGGAGCCATCGAAAAAAGGGTCTCTAGCGAAGCATAATTGCCTTCCAAAACCGAGTATTCCGGAAAAACCCACATCACCAAACCCATCAAAACCAAAAAAACACCGATGACGATGTAGCCAATCAGCGAGGAAAAAAACGAGTTGATTTCTTTAAAATAGATTGAAAACATATTTTGGATTGCTCTTTTTCGGATTTTTTGTCAAAGGTATTCCTCCCTGCTTTTCGCAAGTTCCTTTTTGCTACTTTTGCACCCCAAATTTTTTTCGACTCCACATTTTCGACTTAATTTTTTAATGAAAAATATCCGCAATTTCTGCATCATTGCCCACATTGATCACGGCAAAAGCACGCTCGCCGACCGCCTGCTCGAATTCACCGAGACCATCAGCAAACGAGACATGCAAGCCCAAACGCTCGACGACATGGACTTGGAACGCGAGCGCGGCATCACGATAAAAAGCCATGCGATCCAGATGAAATACATTCACCCGGCCAACGGCGAGGAGTATATTTTTAACTTGATCGACACGCCCGGGCACGTTGACTTTTCGTACGAAGTGAGCCGTTCGATCGCTGCTTGCGAAGGTGCGCTGTTGCTGGTGGATGCCTCGCAAGGCATTCAGGCTCAGACGATTAGCAATTTGTACCTCGCCGTTGACCACGATTTGGAAATCATCCCGATTGTCAATAAAGTGGACATGCCGACGGCAAATGTTGAAGAAGTTCAGGATCAAATTATCGACCTGATTGGCTGCAAACGCGAGGACATTATTTCTGCCTCCGGGCGCACGGGAATCGGCATAGCAGAGATTTTGGCGGCGGCTGTTGACCGAATTCCCGCGCCGAAAGGCGACCCGGCGGCACCACTGCAAGCGATGGTTTTTGACTCAAAATTCAATTCGTACCGAGGTGTGATTGCCTACGTTCGGGTGATGAACGGGACGGTTAAAAAAGGCGACAAAATCAAATTTTTTGCCACCGGAAAAGAGGTGTTTGCCGAGGAAGTTGGCATTTTGAAAATGGGTTTGGAGGAAACCAAAGAACTCGGCGCGGGCAATGTCGGCTACATTATTACGGGCATAAAAATCAGCCGCGAAATCAAAGTGGGCGATACCGTCACCCATTTTATCAGCCCGGCGATGGAGCCGATCCGTGGTTTTGAGGAGGTGAAACCGATGGTTTTTGCGGGTGTTTATCCGCTCGACAATGACGATTTTGAAGACCTGCGCGACTCGCTCGAAAAACTCCAACTCAACGATGCCTCGCTGGTTTTCGAACCGGAGTCTTCGATGGCACTCGGTTTTGGTTTCCGCTGCGGGTTTTTGGGGATGCTGCACCTCGAAATTGTGCAGGAACGATTGCAGCGCGAGTTTGACCAGGATATCATCACGACCGTCCCGAACGTAACTTATTACGCCACCGACACGAAAGACCACCGTTTTTTGGTGCGCCAACCTTCGGAACTGCCCGACCCGACGCGGCTGAAATTTGCGGAGGAACCGTTCATTTACGCGCAAGTCATCACCAAACCGGAGTACATCGGCAACATTATGACGCTTTGCATGGAGCGGCGCGGCACTTTGATCAAGCAACATTACCTCACGCCGACGCGCATCGAAATCGTTTTTCACTTGCCGTTGGCCGAAATTGTGTTTGATTTTTATGACAAATTGAAATCCATTTCGCGCGGCTGCGCCTCGTTCGATTATCATTTGTTGGATTTTCGGCAGACGGATTTGATAAAATTGGACATTAAATTAAATGGTGAGCAGGTGGACGCGCTTTCGGCCTTGGTGCACCGCTCGAAGGGCGAGTACATTGGCCGTCGGATGTGCGAAAAATTGAAAGAACTGCTGCCGCGCCACCAATTTCAAATAGCCATCCAAGCCGCGATTGGTCAAAAAGTGATTGCCCGCGAGACGATTTCCGCGATGCGAAAAGACGTGACCGCAAAATGTTACGGCGGCGATATTTCCCGGAAACGGAAACTCCTCGAAAAACAAAAAGAAGGGAAAAAACGGATGAAACAATTTGGCAATGTCGAGGTGCCGCAGGAGGCGTTTTTGAAGGTTTTGAAATTGAATGATTAGATTTTGGATGGAGGACATTGGATTTTGGACAATCGAAAATATGCCAGTAAAAATGAAAGAAACGTTCTGTATTTTATTTTTTTCGACTGTTTTATGGCTTCCAAATTTGAAAAGCCAAACGGATTGCCGTGGCATCCAAGTCATTGTAAATGAACTTGTTAAAGCCAATTATTTTATTGGGAGTGAATACAAAACCGGCCTAACTTCTGAACCCTTACGAAAAGACAGTCAATACATTCGATTCCAAGAGTTGAAGCGTTGTGCCACGGAATCGCAGTTGTTTGAACTAACCCATAGTAGTCAAAACATAATTTGCGTATTTGCATGGATGTCTTTTTTAAAAATTCAACCAAAAACATCCTTACATTTTTTGTTAAATGAAGAGGCTCTTAAAAAAAGAAAAGTCACTGTTTTTTTAAATTATTGCCAAGGAGAAGTTCAAAAGGCTATTATCGACATTATGGTTGAACATTTTTACGAGAAATTGCTGGAGCGGGAAGTTTCCCTGTCATCAAATGAAATAGTTGATTTTCTCAATTTTAAGGAAAAAAGAAGTAGAGAAAGATTTATTGAAAACAGTAATTCAAAGGATGGCAGGTTCTAAAAACCAAACCGAGCAATTCTTTTTTCAAACTCTGCAAAAAACCGCATTGTCCGCCCTTCCATCCTATTTATTGCAAAATTTCGTTCAAATTGATTTGAAATGAAAAAAGTCCTCACTTGCTTCTTGTTCATCTTTTTATTTTTAAATAAAAACTTCGGACAAAATTTCACCACTTCCAATTTGCCAATTGTCCTAATCGAGACGGGCGGCCAAACGATTTGGGACGAACCCAAAATCATGGCGACGATGCGCATCATCGCCCGAACGGACGGCCAACCGAACTCCATTTTTGACGCACCAAATGTTTACAATGGCCAAATCGGCATCGAATATCGCGGCCAAAGCAGCCAATGGTATGACAAAAAACCGTACACCATCGAACTCCGAAATGCCGACACGACCGACCGCGCCGTTTCACTTTTGGGCATGCCGGAGGAAAGCGATTGGGCATTGATTCAGCCTTTGAATGACAAATCGTTGATGCGCGATGTTTTGGCCCACCATTTGGCCGGGGAAATCATGGATTGGGCACCGCGCACCCGGTATTGCGAGGTCGTTTTGAACGGAAATTATGTGGGCGTTTATGTCCTTTTGGAAAAAATAAAACGCGACGCGAACCGCGTGAACATCGCAAAATTGGAAGAAAAAGACACTGCCGATTTGAAATTGACAGGCGGTTATCTTTTGTCAATGGACAAATGGTTTGGCGGCGGCCCTGGCGGCGATTGGGCTTCGATTTATCCGCCGTTTCAGGGTTCGACGGCGACCACTTTTTTTCAATTGATCTATCCAAAACCGGAAGACCGCACCCCGCAACAACTTTCCTACATCAAAAATCATCTCCACGATTTTGAAAAAGCGATGGCAGATTGGCAGCCAAACAATGGCGGTACGCCGATTTATGAAGATTGGATTGACGCCAGTTCTTGGATCAACTTCCTGTTAATCAATGAAATATCTAAAAATACGGACGGATACCGGCTGTCTTCCTATTTTTCAAAAGACCGAGATGACCGCGACCCACGCCTGAAAATGGGGCCAGTTTGGGATTTCAATATTGCTTTTGGGATCGGCGATTATTGCGAAGGCCAATTCACCAGCGGATGGGCAAAAGATTTCAACGATGTCTGCGGCGGCGATTCGTGGGTGATTCATTTTTGGTGGGAAAAACTTTGCCGCGACACGGTTTTTCAGAAAAAAACGGTGGCGAGGTGGCAATCGCTTCGCCAAACGATTTGGTCGAACGACCGCTTGAATTTTACGGTGGACAGTTTGGCGGGGGTGATTTCGGAGGCGCAGTTTCGCAATTTCCAGCGTTGGCCGGTTTTGGGCCAATATGTTTGGCCGAATTCGTTCATCGGGCAGACGTGGCAGCAGGAAGTTGATTATTTGAAAACGTTTTTGAAAAACCGCGTGGCTTGGATGGATGCAAATGTCCCAAAACTGGATTTGACCGCGCTGCCCGCTTTCCCCGATCTTTTGTACACCCGTGTTTTTCCAAACCCGCTGCCCGCCGGGCAAGCATTGGTTTTGGAATTCAGCAATGACTTCGATGTGGCCACTTTTTCGCTGTTTGATTCGGCGGGTCGGCAGGTCATTAAATCTGAAAAATTGCCGAAGGGAAATCGGGTGCAGCACAAAATTCAATTGCCTTCGCTGGGTTCAGGAGTTTATTTTTATAAAATAAATGTGGGAAATGACCAGGTGAAAGAAGGGAAGATTGTGGTTCAATAACCAGATTTTTTTTAAAAACAAAGGCACAAAGGATACATAGCTGGTTGATTTTCAAACCTCTATGTGTCCTTTGTGCCTTTGTGTTTTAAAAAAACTTTGTTTTCGCTACCCTCAATTTTTCACCGGTGCACCAAAAAAATACCCATACCCACGAAACACGCCCTGAAAAACCCGGTCTTGCACCAACATAAAATCCCCGGAACTGGTCTCTGCAAAATATCGGTGCACGTATTGTTCGCCTCGGTCATTCAAATTAATTTCCATCGGAAAAAACTTGACGGTTTTTTCTTCGCCCGTTGTCTTTTTTAAGGAAACGGTAGCAAAAGGCACGTTCAATTTGATCGAATCGCGGTCGGGATGGCTGTTTTCAAAAGCCTCGGCACCTAATTTTTCAAATTGAATAATGTACGCCTCGGCAAAACCTTTTCGCTGTGGCTGTCGGCTGACGGGCGTCGCGGGGTTCAAGGGAGAAACTGAAAACTGCGCCTCACCCGTTTTTTCCAATTTAAAAGATTGAAATTTTTCGGTCGGATAATCCACTGAAACGGATTGAATTTCTTCGGGTTTTTCCAGGAAAATGTAGCGATCGCGCCACTCGTCGTCGCCGAGCAAAAAACGTTTTCGGAGTTGCCCGACAAAACCGGGGATGTGGACAACATAAGGTTGTTCCGCGCCGTCCATGATGGCAAAAGTGCCGCGTTCGTCGTTCGTCACGCCGCCGATTTGGTATCTTTTGATGCGTTCACCTTTTTTATTGTAAACTTCGACGGTCACGGCATCGGTCACGAGGTCTTTTATCATGTTTTTTTCGGCGGCTTTCGGTGGGATGTAATTGACATTTATCCGAGTGATGGTTTGCAAAAGGATTTCCATCGCGCCGTCGCGTGCCTTGTATTTTCCATTGTAAATCCAAGTTCCGTCGGGTTTGCGGTCGAGCGTTGCGGTTTTTCCGGCGCGGTCGGCGATGAAGATTTTCTGGATTTGGGAAGCATCTTTCACCGCAAATTCCATGTCCCAATTTTGGGTCGAACCCGTTTTGCCTTGGTTTTTTTTCAAGGCAAACCACGCACCGCCGCCGAGCAGCACAAAAAACAAAAGCAACAGGAGATTTTTTTTCATAAAAAATAAGGCAATTTTTTGCCGCTGCAAATTTTCAAAAAAGAAAAGGAAAGAACGCAGGTATTGAGCAGGCAGGAAAAATTTTAGGCAAAACCAAACCACCAATTGAGTGGGAAGGAAAATTTGACACATAGTTTCAGATAGAAGTTTTCACATAGAAAACATAGATTTGGGGATGATTTTAAGTGTTCTATGTGAAAACTTCTATCTGAAACTATGTGTCAAACCACCCCAAAAAAAAAAGCCAGCCCTGCGTTACGCGAGGGCTGGCACATCAAAACAAAACGAAAAACCAACTTTTTCTTACGGGTGTTATTTTTGAATTCGTTTTCCAGTCTACAATATATACGTAGAAAGTATCTCAACCGTTTGCTTTGGAACGCAATTTAACGGAAATTTCACGAATTTTTCCATCACGCAGCACAGAAACATTCACAGAGTCTCCAACTTTCGTCCGCCCGATGACTTCTTGCAACTCCGGAACCGTGTGAACATCCCTTCCGTCAATCTTCAAAATTACGTCTTTTTCTTGAATTCCAGAAGATGCCGCCGAGCCATTTGGATCTGCATAGAAAACAGCAATACCATTCACAAAGTTCATTTTCCATTCTTTGGCAATGTTTTCGTCCATGTCTGCGATGTCAACACCGAGGTAGGCACGTTTGAAAACACCATATTTTATCAAATCATCGGCAATCTTTCTTGCCATGTTGATCGGGATTGCGAACGAATAACCTGCAAAAACACCGTTCGGCGTAGCAATCGCAGAATTGATTCCAATCAAACGACCGCTCACATCCACCAAAGCACCCCCCGAATTTCCGGGGTTCACCGCCGCATCTGTTTGGATAAAGGACTCAATCGCGCCCCTATTTTTGATGATGCCAATATTCCTGCCTTTTGCAGAAACGATCCCGGCGGTCACGGTCGAAGTCAAATCGAATGGATTGCCGACGGCCAGCACCCATTCTCCTACTTTAACATCGTCGGAGTTCGCAAGTTCAAAAGCGGGCAAATTTGTTGCGTCAATTTTTATCACTGCCATATCTGTCGTTTCGTCGCGGCCAACGAGGCGCGCCTTGAATTCGCGGTTGTCGTGCAGCGTCACTTCAAATTCATCGGCAAATTCCACGACGTGGTTATTTGTCAAAATATAACCGTCAGCCGTGTAAATCACCCCAGAACCCGTGCCAGAACGCGGCTGACCATATTGATCGAAAGGCGAAACAAAATCATCGCCAAAAAAATAGCGGAACGGATTGCTTTGTTTTTGCCGTTGCGCGGCATTTTCGCGGCTTTCCGAGGCTTTGATGTGAACGACGGAAGGCATCGCCTGCGCTGCGCCTTTTGTAAAATCGAACGGCGCGGGCGCAATTCCGTAATTCACTTGCTTCGCTGCGGGTGCGACCAACCCTGAATTTTCGGAAACGGGTTGATTTGCACTTGGTTTTTCAATTACCTTGCCTGCCGAAAATGCAAGGAAACCACCCAAAGCACCGGCAACCAAAGTTGACAAAAACTTATTCATTGGCCTAAAAATTTAATAGTTATTGATTGTTGAAATGATTGATTTGAGTTTTGAAAAACGGAGACGCAGCGTTTTTGCTTTTGCTTTTCGTTAGTTTAACGAGTTTTTAACCAATGTAAAATTTGTGTAGAAATCACCACTTTCCCACAAATTTATAGTCAAAATTTTCTGATTTGCAAGTACCAAACACAAACGCAGTCCAAACCCGACCAAATTATGATGCCACAATTTTACCTGTCCCCCATGCCTCCGTCGGTAAAATTCCGACCAATCGCCACGCCCAGCCGACCCATTTTCATCATGCGACGTCCTGCGCCAACTGTCCAAACCGTTCTCCATTTGCTCCGACCGGAAACGGCCACGGAAAAACAACTGCTGCTTTTGCCCGAAATTGAGGAAGGGATGCTTTGGGGCGAGCCGCGTTTTGGGCACCCGGAAGGGAAAGTTTACCTGCATGTCCGCGAAGTTTTGGACAATATTGAACGGGTCGAGGGCATTTCGCGAAAACTCAGGGAGCAACTTCGGCTCGTCGCCATTCTCCACGATGCTTTTAAATTTTGCGAAGACCGCACTATCCCACGCGATTGGTCGCGGCATCACGGTGTGCTTGCCCGAAAATTTGCCGAAAAATATATCTCCGACCCCGCTGTTTTGGACGTTATCGAAACCCACGACGATGCATATTATGCTTGGCGCGGCTCTCGGATTGACCACGCCGAATCGAAAATTGGTGAAAAAACTTTGGAAAAACTGCTCGACCGCGTCGGCCACTGCCTCCAACTTTACTATGTTTTTTTCAAATGCGATACCCAAACGGGCGACAAAACGCAGGCCTCGTGGAAGTGGTTTGAAAAACAAGTGCCTGAAATTCAATTGGTTCGGGTGAAAGATTGACTAAAAATCAAAGCCTCGCCACCCATTTTTCCAAAACTTCCAAAAATTCATCGTCCCGAAACTGCCCTGCCGGAATCCCTTTCGTTTGCCCAAGATTTAAAATGCCTTTTTCGAGGTCGAGATTGGATTGTTTTTGGGAATGAAAAATGCCTTTTTCTGAAAAATAATCGGCCAGATAAACCTGCTCAGTTTGGCCGGGCGTCGGAATCAAAATCGCTTTTTTGCCGAGCATCGCCAAATCCATCAAACTGCTGTAACCCGACCGGCAAACCACGACGCGGCTCGACATCAAAACGTCGTTCAGCTCGTGGGAAGTCAAATATGAAACCACTTCCACGTTTTCAGATGCGCGGTAATGTTGTGTAATGTTCGTTTTTCCCTGAATAAAAATGAAATCCTGCGGCAGCATCATCGCCTGTTCCATCAGCCGACTTTCCAAAATCGTGCGTTGCGGCTCTGGCCCAGAAAGTACGACAGCAACATCGTATTCCCGCTCGCGGACGTAATTTTTCATCCGACTCAGGATACCTATATAATATATGTCTGGATGCGCGGGGTTGCTGCCGTGCGAAAGTTCACCGGACAAATTGCCCTCTTTGGCAACGTCCGGCACCCAAATCGAGTCGAAATTTTTCAAAGCACGGCGCAAAACCCAATTCGCCGATTTTTCCAAAAACCAGTTCGGCACCCGCAAATTCAGTTGGTGCGTCAACAAAACAGCAGGCACTTTTTTGGAAAAACAGCCGTACCGATTGTCCGAAATCACGCCGGCGAGGCCATATTTTTCAACCAAATTTTCCGTCGCCCGACGCTCTTTTTGAACTGCCGAAAAAATGCGCGGCAACTGCCGACCGATGCCAAAAATCATATTTTCCTGTCGGTAAAATATTTTGTACGACGGCAACTCGACCGTTTCGAGGTGCGGAAATTCTGCCCGCAACAAATGCAAAGCCACCCCGTCGGATGCCAAAATCGGCTCGATTCCGAGCGTTTCGAGGGCTGAAATGATTGGGATGCAACGTGTGGCGTGCCCCAGACCCCAATTTAACGGGGCGACCAAAATTTTTTTTGAAGCCAAAAGAAGCGAATTTGTTTCGTCGAATGTCTTCCCGGAAATTTTAAAACCATCCGGGCGTTTGGTTTACATTCGCCTTCGTAAAAGTAAAAACTCTTTCGATTATGAAAAAAATGAAATTTTTCCGGCTGCTCATTTTGCTGCTGACTTTTGGGATGATGCTCGCGCAATCTTGTGCGCTTTTCAAACCAAAATGCGATTGTCCGCATTGGTAAAAATTGACGAAATCAATTTTTTAGGAAAAAACGGTGCCGTGTTTTCATGGCTCCGTTTTTTGTTTTTTAACAAAATTGAGGTAAAAAGGAAAGAAAATCAACTTCAAATCACCTCCGCCACCACGAAAATACTGCCAATCACCACCACCAAATCTTCCGGTTCAGATGCCCTTCGTGCAGCACGAAGGGCATTTTTTACGGATGAAAATGCCTTGCCGCGCAAGCCAAATTCGACAGATTTTTCTTTCAAAATTTTTGCATCCAAACCACGTGGGATGTTTGCTTTCGCAAAATAGTATTTTCCTGATTTTAGAAAATATTGCAAAATCGTCGAAATGTCTTTATCATTGACAAACCCGGTGACGATGTGCAGATTTTTAAACTGCATCGTTTCAATTTTTTCAAATGCCAATTGGATGCCTGCTTCGTTGTGCGCGCTGTCGCAAAGAACAGTTGGGCGTTCGCCGATAATTTGCCAGCGACCGATGAAACGGGTCAGTTTTTTCAAATTTCCCAGCCCCGCCGCCACGTTTTTTTCGGAAAGTAAATTTTCGGTTTTGAAAAAATCCAACTGCCGCAAAACTTCGACGGCCTGAAAAACGGTCGCCAAATTTTTTGCCTGAAACGGCCCTGCCGCATCCACTTTTAAGTTTTTTGTGTAAATTTCTTTTCCAAAAAAAACATCGTAAGTTGTTGTTTCCCAATTACTTGAGCCCGTTTCGACGACTCGAAAATTGGCGTCCGCCAGAAAAATTTCGGACTCGGTTTCGGCTGCTTTTTTTTCAAAAACTGAGAAAGTTTCGGGGTGAAATTCGCCGACGACCACCGGGATGCGGGGTTTGATGATGCCTGCTTTTTCAAAAGCAATCTTCGGCAACGTGTCGCCGAGCAAATTCACATGGTCAAAACTGATGTTCGTGATGACGCTCAAAAGTGGCTCAACAACATTCGTGCTGTCCAACCGACCGCCCAAACCAACTTCGATGACCGCGATGTCCACTTTTTCGTGGGCAAAATGTTCGAAAGCCATGGCAACTGTCATTTCAAAAAAAGAAGGTTGGATGTTTTCGATGGCCGCGCGGTTTTTTTCCACAAAATCAATGACCCGTTTTTGGGGAATATACTGGCCGTTTATTTTTATCCGCTCCCGAAAATCTTTGTAATGTGGGCTGATGTACAGACCCGTTTTCAGCCCCGCCGCCTGAAAAATCGCGGCCAAAAAATGGCTGACAGAACCTTTTCCGTTCGTCCCCGCGATGTGGATACAGGGAAATTTGTGCTGGGGATTGCCCACGTTTTCGAGCAGCGCAACCGTGTTTTTCAGGTCGGCTTTGTACGCCGCCGCACCGATCCGGTGGAACATCGGCAATTGTTCGAACAAAAAATTGAGCGTTTCTTTATAATTCATCATTTCGTTCTGCATCAAATTCCAACAGTTTCAAATCTGGCTCGGCCCATCTCGCCCTCGCCTGCACGGAAGTAATCAATTCTTTGCTATAAAATCGCATCGGCGTGCCGCTGCCAGCCATCGGGTCGGCGAGCATTTCGTTGACGACTTCGACAAGTTCGCGGCCTCGCCCGTTTTTCACCAAATACATCATCACGAACCAGACCCAAAACAGGGTCATCGTTTCGTGATAGCCCCGCGCCGGGGTGTTCGCGCCACCTTTTGCGAGGTTAAATGAAATAATATCGCTCCGCAAAAAGCAAATCGCCTCATCCGGCGTGTGCTCTGTCAAATAAACTGCGGCGACGGTGAGGTGCGCGCCGTGCGTCCATTTTTCTTCCGGTAAAGTTTTGTTTTCGAACTGTTTGACGAAGTCAAACATCTCTTCCTCGGCGTGGTAGGTATTTTTCATTGCGTTTTTGAACAAATTTTTTTGCAAAATGGAAACCCAATTTTTTGAAAAAACAGGGTTTCAAGCTTCAAAACAGGCGGCAAAAATAACAAAGTCAACGGCGTCAGAAAATATTGTCATTTTAAAGACTAAAACATCGAACCCGCGTAACCTCGACCTCGAAAACACGTAAAAATTCGAGTTTTCAGCCTGACTTTCGCCGCCCGAAATTCAGTTTTTGGAGTCACACAATTTTTGGAGTCGAATTACAGGTTTAACAAACGCGAAGTTTTTTCAAATTAAAACTTTTCTTGTATAAAAAAAACAAAACTGTTTTAAAAACCCCATTTGTTTCCCTGTGAATGACAATACGATAGTTTTTTTATTTTCACAAATGGCAAAAAAACATACCTGTAATTGATTTTAAATTAAGTAAATAAACGAATTACTGAAATATTTCTTTGAAAATCTTTTGTGTATTGCAAATATAAAATCCGTGAAAAATGTTGGAAAAGTGAATGGGGCTGTTTGATATTTACCGGAGTTACCAATCATACTGCCACATGCTACAACCATCTTTTGAGAAAAAATCTAACGTCTTTAATCTCTTAATCGAGTACGAGGCGGCGTCACAAAAAGAAAACGTGCCATTTTTCGAAGAAGCGGCATTTTGGTCTATCGCCAAATGTTACTTTGAAAATCAGCAACCAATCTTGGCTTTGGGAGCGGTGGAAAACGCCCTTTTGCATCACTGCAAATCTTTGCGTTTTCACATTTTTAAAGTGATTCTTATGCTGCAAACGGACAATGTGAAAATTGCCCGCGAAATCATCGAATCGGTGCAAAAAATTTTGCCGGACGAGGCATTGCCCAAATTGTTTCGGGCAGATGCTTTTTGTCTGCGTGACCAACCGGCCTCGGCTGTAAATGTCCTTCAAGAAATGCTGAACGCATTCGAACCAGAAGAAAAACCCATGTTGAGCATCTGGAACAAGATGTTTTGCAACCCGGTTTTTGCCAACGGAACCGTTTTTGATGCGCTTGCCGAGCAAGCTATCCGCCAACCGTACAATGAAGAAATTCTTGAACAGGTGTGGCTGAACGTCGAACTGCTCCAAAATTACAAGGAGAGCCTCGCGCTCCACGAAACGATTTTGGACAGAAACCCGTACTCCTCGCTCGCGTGGTTCAATTTGGGTTTTGCCTACCTCAATTTGCGGCGCGAAAAAGATGCGCTCGAAGCCTTCGAGTATTCATTTATCACGAACCCGGAGTTCGAATCGGGCTACAAACAGTTCATTTCGCTGTCGATTTCTATGAAAAGTTTCCGGACGGCCATCGTCGTGCAGGAAGAAATGATGTCGCGTTTTGGCGAAGAACCGGAGTCGTTGGTCAATCTCGGCGCGTGTTATCTTGAACTCGGTGAGGGCGGCGTGGCGAAATATCTTTTTGAAAAAGCGCTGAAACTTGACCCGTATTTTCCGGATGCCTACCATAAAATTGGCCTTGTCCATCATAAATATGCCGATTTCAAATCGGCGGTAAAATGGTTTCGGCAAGCCTGCCAATATGACAAAACGCGTGAGGACTTTGCTTTTTCGCTCGCCGAAGGTTTGCAGGCATTGGGAAAAACCGAAGAAGCACTCGAATTTTATTGGAAAGCCGTCGAAATCGAACCGTTCGAACAGCGGACTTGGGCAAAAGTGATCCGTTTTTACACGAATACCCAAAATTTTGGCGAGTCGCTGGAAGTCATTGTGCAGGCGATGGAAAATTGCACGGCGCGAAATGAACTCAATTATATGCTTTCCGCAAATTTGTTTTTGGCCGGCGACCGCAAAAAAGGCCTGCGGGAATTGAAAAAAGCAATTCGACTCGACCCTTCGAAAAAAGAATTGTTTTTTGAATTTGCACCAACTTTAACCGGAGACAAAAAGATTTTGCAGATTTTGGCAGCGACTTAATTCAAATTTTCAGTTTTAAAAAAAATTAGAAATACACAAAAAAAGGTTGATGGATTTTCCACCAACCTTTTTTTATTGTCGCGCTCCGCCAGCATACCTGACCACAAATGCTTGCGGAAACGCCCCCGAATTTCGCAAATCCCGCGCGAGGTCGTTGGCCATTTTTTTATCCAAAAAATCGCCCAGCATGATGCGCTGCACATTTCGCCCGGTCAAAAACTCGGCACTCAACTGTCCTTTTCCGCGCACGGGATTGTATCGCGGGTCATTTTCCAACAGCACAGGCATGGCTTCCAATTGGATTTTGAAAACGACATTTTCACCCGTCGCGAGAAAATCATTGCCCGTCGCAGCATCCGTTTTTTTTATCAAAGGCAGCATCGAAACCGAAACATCGTAGCCCGTCGGCGCGGCAAATTGGTTGGACATCGGCAAATTGACTGTCTGAAAATTGTCCTTCGAAATTTCCAAACTGTAATTTCTGTCCGGGAAAATTGGGAATTTAAAAGTGCCATCCGGCGAAAGTCGTGCCTGCAAAAGTCGTGGTTCCTCGCCCGACATATTTTCAAAAAGGGCAATCGAACTCTCGTCCATGCTCGAACCATCGAGGCTGCTGAAAATTTTTCCGGTGATGAAAAGTTTGTTTTCTTTTGGAAAAAACTCAAAAATATCCTCGTTCGTCGTAGTCATTTTTTCATTCCCCCAAAAACGGTTGCTGACGAAAAAACCACCGTTTCCGCTTTTTTTCAAAATAAAAAAAAAGTCGTCGGTAGTCGAATTGTAAGGTACTCCGAGATTTTCTGGGCGCGTCCAAGTGTTGTTTGTGCGAATACTTTGAAAAATATCCATCCCGCCGAGACTCAC
This sequence comes from Saprospirales bacterium, assembly GCA_031398055.1. GTDB lineage: Bacteria > Bacteroidota > Bacteroidia > Chitinophagales > Saprospiraceae > M3007. The sequence goes on from JANNMS010000104.1 coordinate 15,242, forward strand.
CAAACCGTTGCTGCTGAAATACAAAGTTTGCGTTTGGACCTCAAAAAACGGGGTGATTTCATCGCCACCCGTGTTGATTTTTTCACCCAAATTTTGCGGGAGCGAAAAATCAAACTCGTCGCTTTCGAGTGGCCGCGAGCACGCATAAATATCGAGGCCACCAAAAGTTCCCTCGCGGTCGGAAGCAAAAAAGAGGGTTTCCTGCCCGCGTTCGTGGACGACAAATGGCTGCGTGTTCGTCGAACCGGGCAAATTGATGTAGTCCCGCAGCCGCTCTGGCGCATCCCATCCGGTGGCCGTTTTGCGAATCACATAAATTTCGCAGGCCGCCCGAAGGCCACTGCCGTTGACCAAATCTGGATTTGCTGCCGAGCACTGTGTAAAATAAAAACGCGTGCCGTCCGGCGAAAAACTGCCGTTTCCAAAATGTTCCGATTTTATTTCCGGCAAACCTTGCGGCACGGCGGGCGTTTGCCATTTTCCATCCTCTCGACTGGTTCGAAAAAGCCGTCCACGACCGCCGACGAGCGAAGAAAAATACAACAAATCATCGGAAAATGGGAGCGGCGCGAACTCATTCTCAGGCGAATTGACCCATTCCGGCAGGTGGACGAGTTCGACGGGCAGGTCTTTTGGCTGGCGAGCGGTGGCGAGTTCGATGCCCATTTCGCAACCTTTTATGTCGTTGACCATGATTTTGTCCAACTGTTCCTTGCCCGCGCCTTTGTAATCGCGCGCAAACCATTTGAATTCTTCCATCGCCTCGCGGTAGCGGCCATCTTGTTTCAGCGAACGGGCATATTTCAGGCCGACGAGTTCAAAATCTTCGTTGTCGCGTTTGACAAAACCGTAGCACTCCGCCGCTTTTCGATAGTTTTTTGTCCAATAATAACACTCGCCGGCTTTGAAAATCAGGTCGCGGCGTTGGGTTTTGGTGCGCCATGCCTTTTCATAATATTCGGCGGCGTCGGCATATTTTCCGTCGTTGAACAGCCGGTCGGCGGTTTTGACCATTTGACCCCAATCTTGTCCAAAACCAGAAAAAACGAGGAGTAAAAAAACGGAGAGTGGGATGAATTTTTTCAAGGAATAAAATTTTAGGAACTTTCAAATTCGGGCAAAAATGCAAAATCTCAATCCTTATTCGACCTCCGGCCAAGCAAAAATTGAGATTTTGACTTTTTTATTCACACAACAAAAAGAAAAGACACTTTTTAAAAAATGTCTCTTCTGAATTCAGCAAAACTGGTCGTAAGCCATTTTCAAATTTTCGGCAATAATGCTCGCCGAACGGCCTTCGATGTGCCGGCGTTCGAGCAAATGCACCAATTTTCCATCTTTAAAAAGTGCAATCGCGGGCGACGAAGGTGGGTACGGCACCAAATATTCGCGTGCTTTTGCCACTGCCTCGCCATCGACACCTGCAAAAACGGTAGTCAATTTTGCCGGGCGTTTTTCATTTTGCAATGACATTTTCGCACCGGGGCGAGCGTTCGCAGCCGCGCAGCCGCAAACCGAATTGACAACCAACAACACCGTACCTTCTTGATTTTCAACAACTTCCGAAACTGCGGTAGGCGTTTCGAGTTGTTCAAAACCAAAATCAGTGAGTTCTTTTGCCATCGGGGCTGTTAAATGAACTGGGTACATTTTTTATTAAATTATGAGTGATAAATTATGAATGATTCGTTTTTTGAGAATCAATTTTCCTGCAAAGTTAGACAACTTCAAAAAACAGCGGTCACCTGTTTTGGTTGAAAAACGGGCTTCAACTATTTTGGATGGCCGATGTTTTTACCTTTGTCTTTCAAAAAAAATCAAGTTTTAAAAATATGCAAACTGCCGTAAAAAGTCCAGTCATGTTGTACACGGAGCAAACTCCGAATCCCGAATCTTTGAAATACGTCACCAACCGCTTGCTTTTTCGGGGCATGGCCGATTTTAAAGACAAGGAAACTGCCGAGGAATGGAGCCCGCTGGCCAAAAATTTGATGGAACTGCCATACGTCCGGGCGGTGCATTTCAACAATAATTTCGTGACCATCACCAAAGAATTCAACTACGAATGGGCGGATATCATGTTGAAAGTCAAGGAGTTCATCAAAGAATTCATTGAAAACGACGGTACAATTGTCCGCGACGGCTACGCCGATTTTTTGGAAAAAGAAAACGCAAAAAGTACTGCCGCACAATTCACGGGCGAAAACGGCGAAATCGCCAAAAAAGTAAAAGACCTGATTGACACCTACGTCAAACCGGCGGTCGAAATGGACGGCGGGAACATCGAATTCAAATCTTTTGACAACGGCCGGGTGCACGTCATCATGCAAGGTTCGTGCAGCGGTTGCCCGTCTTCGACGGTGACTTTGAAATCTGGCATCGAAGGAATGTTGAAAAGGATGATTCCCGAAGTGACCGAGGTGGTGCAGGAAATGGAATGATTTGATTTACGATTTACGAATTCAGATTTACGATTTCCGGCACAGCAAAAAAATCGCAAATCGTAAATCTAAATTCGTAAATCTTCAACACGGGTGCCCGGAAATTTTGCCGGGTCGAATGTGAAAAAATCTGCCGCAAATTTTTTGTTCGGCGTGAATTTCGAAATCTCAAAACTGTACCGCGACCCATCTTTTGCGAATGCTTTTATCAACTGAATCGTGTTCGTTTTTGGGTCAATGCTCACCCGGATTTTGGAGTATTCCGAATTTTTATCTTTTGGTTTGAACTCGATTTGGGTGAGCAATTTGCCGCGTTCCATCGTTTTTTCAATGATTGCGTACAGAAAATCACCTTTTTGGTAGCGACGGAGCAGTTCTTTCGGCGTCAAAAATTGCTCGCCTGCATCTCCCGGCTCGGCATCGTTTATCTGCACTTCATTGTTTTTTTTCAAATAAACCCAAGTCGTTTTGCCATCCGAAACGATGGTTTGCTGGGTCATTTCCAAACGAAATAATTTCTCGCCCGACTGCGAAATCACGCCTTTTTGAACATCTTTTGCCGCTTGCGGCACTTCGATTGTCAAGGCAAAAGAGACTTCGATATTTGCGTAGCGTTCATAATTTTTTCGGGTTTTGTCCAAAAGTTTTTTGGCTTCGGGGTCGTTTTTTTCGGGCGCAGGCACATTTACCTGCGAAAAAAGGGAGTTTTGAAAAATGGCCAAAGCCAAAATTGAAAAAAGGATTTGCTTCATTTTTATTTAAATTCTGATAAAATTTTGTTGGAAAACGGCAGGTCACGTCGGCAAGTTGTGAAAAAGTGGTTAAAGGCAGGTTAATCGGTTTAACGATGAACGGCGTTTCGACTTCGCTCAACGACCG
>JANNMS010000115.1:0-65315 GCA_031398055.1 Saprospirales bacterium
CAGGTCTCCGACCTGCTTTGGGTTACTTGCGTTTTGTGTTTCGCAGGTCGGAGACCTGCCGACGAGCCGTATCGGGTCGCAGACCCTCACGAGCCACCGCACGAGCGTCCGCCGAACACTCTGGGCGAGCGGCGCGGGGACCCTCACGAGCCACCGCACGAGCGTCCGCCGAACACTCTGGGCGAGCGGGCGGTTATTTCCTTCTGGTTCTAGCCATTCCAATATTCAATGCTCTGCTTAAACCAGGATGTACCTCGTACTCTAATTCAATTTGTACTTCTGGTCTTGGATCAAACGTACTTCTCTCTTGATAAGACCACCTAATAAACTTTTGATTCTTTTCTTTCCTTTCGATATAGCAGATTATATTTAAATCAAAAAGTAGTTGCAAAAAATCTTTTGGGTTTTCATTTTCAAAAAAAACAGGTATATCTTTATCCGAGAAGTTAAGGTGGTTTATTGTCTTATCAACGGCCTCTATGAATTCATTGTAAGTAAAGGAAAAATGTCCGGGAAGTTTATTAAAAAAAGTTTTTAAAGCATAAAAATCATTTTCAGAATATATAAACCCCATGGCTTCCTTAACTTCTGTCATTAAATAAACAGAATAGCGACTCAAAAACAATGGATTTTCAATATCGCTGGATGTGAAATACCGTTGCTCTTCAAGTGCTAATGCCTTTAAAATATCCATCATAGTGATAATGTCTCTTGGTCTTCCCATTGTTAATCTAAGGAATGAAGTGAAAGATTCATTTCCTTTATAATCCCGAAAAGGAAAATAATATTCCCAGCAAATTCCATTGGGTAATTCTAAGAATTGCTGTGAGGAAAGTAGCCTATCGATGATTTTAAAAATTGAGGAATTTCGGTAACTGTTGAAATTAGTTCTAGTATCAAGCAATACTGCGTTATCACGAATTTTACTATTTTGATTTTGCAAATTTAGTTTAATAAAAATATCGGGTCGCATTAAAAGTACAATTTTTACCCGCCCTGATTTTTCTGTAACTTTCTTCGAAAAAAAATCATTATTGATTGACCAAACAGCCTCACCAAGCCCTTTTAGGCACTCCATATATTCATTGGCTTTCACGTTGGAAGGCACTGTGTCAAGGCCGTCAATAAAAATTATATGGTCACTTGACAGTTCCATTTTAAAAAGCGCATCTTCAAATTTATTCTTAATTTCAAAAAGATTTTTTTGAAAGACATTTTCCGTTGTAGAGACCTTGGTATTTGTTTCTCCACCCACATTAATAAGTCCTTTCAATGTAATCGCCCCACTTGTTTTGAGTTCATCTATCACACTCAATGCGATTGATATCTCGGGTGCAAAACCTCTTGAATTATAGTCATCAATAGCCTTATCTAATTCTTTGAATTTGTCATTGTTGGTATAGAATAGATTTTTGATACTTTCTTCTTTTTTTACTTTCTGTGATATAATTAGATAAAGGATAACTTTCCAAATTTCTACATAGTCAGATAATATTAGGTTGCTTTCTTTTTTTAGAGAAATAAATTTTAAGTAATCCGTTGATTTAATATTGATTACTTCTGATTTGACAGAAATATTCTTATCGTTGCGATTGTTTGAAACGTCATTGTTTGATAAATAAACAGCGTATGCAGTTTTTCCTGTACCTTTTTCTCCAAGCAGAAAAAAGGTTGACGATTTAAGTAATTTGTCTAATTCATTTGTTCTAACAAAAATTTTGTCAAAAAAAGTTTTTCTGTCAGGATTGTTGTAATTGATTGCATCATTAAATCCAAGGTCAAGTGATTTTATTGAAAGCATCTCCATTTGTAAATGATTTTTTTAGTTTAAGAAGTGGCTTTGCTTACTTCATTTTTATACTGGGTTTTCAGTCGCCCCAAACATAAAACCCCCGCCAAAACATAACCCAAAAACTTAATAAACTGTCCGCCACCCGCCTTTCCCAACTCAATGCAACGCCGCCGCCCCATCCACCAAAATCCCATTTTCCAGCTCCGCCACCCGCATCCGGAACAAATACTGCGGCGTCTTTTCAAACAAATCCCGGTACAAACTCAACGCCCGTTCCCGGTGGTTTTCCGGGTCGCTGCCCACTTTTCGCAGTTCGTAATGTGCCGCCGCTTCCTCGCGCCCCGATTTCGACAGCGCGATAATTTGGTACAGCAAGTGCCGCGCCCCGTCCGGGTTGTGTTCCGCCATCGCGATTTTTGCCTGTAAAATATTCGCCGAAAACTGCAAATCATGGTTGCCCAGCGAAATCGCAATCGAGCGGCCTTCCTCCAAAAACCGCCGCGCCGCAGCCACGTCCCCGGCGTACAAAACCACCAGCCCTTTTTCAATCAGCGAACTGCAAAGCACCAGCCGGTTGCCCATTTCGCGGCTCGTTTCGATGGCTTCGGAGTAATATTTCGCCGCGCGTTCCGTGTCGTTTTTGAAAAAATAAGTATCGCCCAGCGTGTTCAGGGCTTTGGCAATGCCTTTTTTGTAGTTCAGTTCGCGGCTCAGCGCGAGGGCTTTTTCGAGGTTTTCAATCGCCCGGTCGAACTCGCCCATCACCGAAAGCAGGTCGCCAATCAATCCGCAGGCAATCGCAGTGCCCTGTTTGTCGCCCAGTTCGCGGACGAGCGACAGGTCGCGCTCGAAAAGTTGCATCGCCTTTGGGTAATCGCCCTTCTTTTCCCAAACCGAGCCGAGCGAGCCGATGCAAATCGTCATAAAAAGTTTGTTGCCCAGTTCTTCGGAGAGTGCCAGCCCCTTTTCGAGGCAAAGTTGCGACGAGTCGAGCGCGCCTTTTTCGAGGTAAATAATGCCCAAATTGGTGTACAAAATGTTCTGTCCAGGCTTGTCTTTCGCCTGTTCCGAGAGGTCAAGTTGTTCTTCGAGCCACGCGATGCCTGCGTCGTAATTGCCCTGATTCATAAAAATCAGGCCCATATTGGCCACCATCGGCGCGTTTTCCGCCGCGCGGTCGAGGCTGCGGTTGATTTCGATGGCTTTCGTGAACCAACTTTTCGCCGATTCGTAATTGCCCTGCCGAAAAAACAGCGTCCCGAGATGTCCATAACTTTTCGCCAGCCCGTCGCGGTCGTCAATCAATTCAAAACAAGTAATCGCGTGGTCGAGGTGTTTTTGGGCTTCCGGGTAATTCCCGCGCAGCATCATCAAATTGCCCAGCCGACGGTTCGAGCGGCCGATAAATTTCCAGTCGTTCAGTTTTTTGGCCTCGCCGAGTGCCTCGTTGTACGCCTCCTCGCCCTTGTCCCACTCGCCAATCAATTCGTGGACTTGCCCTTTTCGGAGCAAAATGCGGATTATCTTTTCTTCTTTCTTTTTTTTGTCGGAATAATTTTTCAAAATTTTGTCATAAAACCCAATCGCCTGACGGTTCTGAAAATTCCGCTGCGAATATTTTGCCGCTTTTTCGAGGTATTTGTTCGTCTGTTTTTCGTCCTCCGCCTGTTCAAAATGGAAGGCCAAATCCACGAAACGCTCCTCGTTTTTTGGGTAAAGTTTGCGGATTGCCTTCGCAATCGAGAGGTGCAAATCGCGCAGCCGCGCCCGCAATTGCATATCGTAGGCCGCCTCGCGCAGCAAAGAATGGCGGAAAATGTAGCGCAATTCGTTCATCGCGTGCCAGATTTGCCATTTTTCGGCATCGTCAATTTGTTCTTTCAGCACCAAATCCAGGTCGCCGTTGCGCCGCGCAAATTCCTCCTGCCCGGCCATCACCTCCGACAAAACCGGCAGTTCGAACTCGCGCCCGATGACCGCCGCGGCCTTCACCGTCTCTTTGACCATGCCCGACAGCCGGTCAATCCGCGCCATCATGATTTGTTTGACAGAATCTGAAATTTGGATGGCGTTGGTTTTCAACCTCAAAACGCCGTTTTCGCGGTCGAGCAAGTCCGATTCTTTGAAATATTCGGCCATTTGTTCGAGGTAAAACGGGTTGCCCTGCGTCATCCGTTGGAGCAGTTCGACGAGGTCGGGGTGGAGTTTTCCGCCCAATTTTGCTTCCGCAAATGCTTCCAAATCAGCGGGTTGCAAAAAATTCAAGTCCAATTCCAAACCCCAGATGTCGAGTTCGGCCATCAAATTTTTGCGGAGCACGAAAGATTTCGCGCCGTCGTCGTCGTAGCGGCTCGTGACCAGCAAAAAAATCGGGTAATTTTTCGCCCGCCGGACGAACTGCGCCAAAAATTCGCGCGACATTTCATCGTACCAATGGCCATCTTCGAGTTGCAGCGCGACGGGTTGCAACAAACTTTCCGCCAAAAACAGGGCCGTCAAAGCATCAAAAGCATTTTGGTACCGCGCCCGCGCATCCAATTGTTCCCACAACGAACCGGGATAATTCAGCCCGACGAGCGCGGCCAAAACCGATTGCGTCCGGGCAATTTCTTTCCTCAAATTTTCGGCCTCGGCGTGTCCATTTCTGGAAATATCAACCATCAGTTCCAAAAAATTGTCCTCAAAAACTTCCCGGTTTTTGGTCTCGGAGTTCTCCGGGCTTTGGTCAAAGTAATTTTTTAAAAAATAAATAAACGGGTTGAACGGTTTTCGCAAAATCTGGTCGCTCTGGCAATGGAACCAGGTGACCGCAAAAGTTTCGCGCAACTGCCGTCTAAATTCGTAGCAAAAACGGCTTTTCCCGATGCCCGCTTCCCCAAAAACGTAGGCAATCCCCGGAAACCTGCCCTCACGGAACGGCTGCGCGAAATCCATCAATTTTTGCATATCTGCCTCGCGGCCAACGTATTCGCCCGAAAAATTGGACTCGCCCGCCACGTTCCGACCTGTCAAAACGTAGGTCGGCAGCGGGTGCTGAAAACCTTTGTACTTTAAATCGCCGCGAAAATTGAACTTGAAATTCCTGTTTTTCTGAACGTTGTCGTCCACAATGATTTCGGACCATTTGGCCGACGACATCAGCCGCGCCGCGAAATTGACCCGCGCCCCGACCGCCGCATATTGACAACGTTCTTCCGAACCAATGATGCCGGTAAATGCCACGCCCGACGTGATGCCGATGCGATATTTTATCTTTGAATTGGACGTGACTTCGCGCAGTTCGTCCTGCACCGCGGCGACAAATTCGAGCGCGCGTTCGATGTTGTTTTCAAAAGAAACGGGCGCACCGAACAAACAAAGCATCACGCCGCCCTTGTCGCCGAAGTCAATTTCTTTTAAATATCCCGAAAAATTGAGGCTTTGGTCGAGGATGACGGTCGCAAAACGGTCGAGTTCGGCGTGCGTTTTTACTTCGTCAAATGAAATGAAAATGCTCACGACGTTCCGAAATTCGCCAAAACCGCCCTGCTCCGTGACCTCGACGGGCAGGAATTTTGGTAAAATTTCTGGGTTCGGCGGCGGCAAAATATCGAAGTCGCGTTTTGGTTTTTCCTTTTTTGAAATTTCAACTGCCAAAGGCTTTTCTTCAAAGTTTACATTCCCGCCCGGATGACCCGGTCGGACGGGTAAAATTTTAAAAAAATCCCCCGGAACGGGTTCTGTCGAAAAGTTAAGCGAGTTTTTTACCAAATTTAAAAAACTCAAATCGCAAACCATTTCCAATTTTCCGGCCTTGGTTTGTGCCGTCGAACATTGGTCAATTGCCGTGCCTCGAAAGTAAAATGCCTTGCGCCGCTCGCCCACGATTCCCCATTCGACCGTACCGACGGCGAGGCCGATTTTGATGCCGATTTTCCATTCTTCCGGCAATCCTTCCAAACCTTGCTCGCCCAAAAAACGGTCGAGCGATTGCCGTGCCGTGCGCAAAACTTTTTGCGCGGTGGCCGCTGCATTTTCAGAATTTAAAGAAAAAATGCCCGTAAAACTGTCGCCCGCGAAGTACGGAATGAATCCGCCCTGCCGATAAACGAGCGCGACCGTCGGTTGGAAAATCAGGTTGAGTGCCTGCGAAAGTTCCTCCGCGCCCTGCACGCCGTGCTCCATCAGTTTCTCGGTGAGTGCCGTAAAACCAGACAAATCCACGAACATCGCAGCGGCCTCGAAACTGCCCTGCGACTCGCCGGCGCGGAATTTTTCTTCGATAAAATGTGGTAGGAAATGCCTCAACGAATTCGAATTTTTGTGGGGCGAAAGGTAGTTAAAAACGGTTGACGGCAGGCGGGTGAGGGTTGACGGTTTTTTTGGGGTGAGATTTTGGGGTAAAAAAAAACGCCTGTTTTCGTGGGGAAGCCAGGCGTTTTTTTTAGAAATTTAGATTTCAAATCCTCAATTGATTACATCCAAAATAGTGTTTTTAAATTCAGTCATATTGCATTTGGTAGGCAATTCGTAGGATTTTATTTCAATGGGTTTTTCCTCTAACTTTTTATCCAAGTTGATTTTGTATTTTTTTGTTGCAGTGGTTTCTTGGTTTGTTCCATACACGGCGCACCGTTGTGTGATTGAAATGATATCGGCACTTAATAATTTATAGTCAAAACCACTATATGCACGTCCTTCTTTCAAAATTCCATGTAAATGAATTCTTAGTGGCAATCGCAAATTCTTGCATTTTTCAAACTCACCATTCTTGAATTTTGCTGAATAAATACTGCCATTCTGAGTCTCAAAGATTGTAATCATTGAATCATTGCACAAGATTTCAAATTGGCCAGAATTTCCAAAACCGAAAGGAAAAGTATCTTTTTGTCCTGTGTTTTTATTTTCAATAACGAGTATTGAATGTTCAGGCATTTCAATTGAAATAGGTTGAAATGTTGTTTTCAAATTAAAATCATCCAAATTGGTGGAGATGATTTCTTGACCGAAACAATTTGTCAGCCAGACAATTTGTAGGACGAAAAGGATTGGAAGTTTGACCATGATAAATTGAGTTTAAGGATTTTCAATCCACAAATCTAAACAAAACTATGTGATTTCAAAATCTCAAAACTGCCCTGCGACTCGCCGTCGCGGTATTTTTCTCCAATAAAATGCAGTAGGAAATGCCTCAACGAATTTGAATTATTTCCCAGTTTGATACGCCACCCGCGCCACAATCGACCGCCCCAGCGTCATCTCGTCCGCATATTCCAGTTCCCCGCCGAACGATACGCCGCGCGCAATTGTCGAAACCTGCACGCCGAGCGGTTGTATTTTTTTCGATAAATAATAAATGGTCGTTTCGCCCTCGATGGTCGGGCTGATGGCCATGATGACCTCGCGGATTTCGCCACTTTGCGCGCGTTCGATCAGCGAATCCACTTTCAAATCCGACGGTCCGATGCCTTCAATTGGCGAAATGATGCCGCCCAAAACATGGTACATCCCCCGAAATTGACCGGTATCTTCAATAGCCATCAGGTCGCGGATGTTTTCGACGACGCAGACCACAGAGCGGTCGCGGCGGGCGTCGGCGCAGATTTCGCAAAGTTCGCTGTCCGAAAAATTGTGGCAATTCCGGCACGACCGGATGCCCGCTTTCAAATTCGACAGCGCGGCAGTAATTTGTTCGGTGACGCTGCGGTCTTTTTTCAACAAATGCAAAACCAATCGCAAGGCCGTTTTTCGACCGATTCCGGGCAGCGAAGCAAAGGCATCGACTGCTTTTTCTATCAATTTGGAGGAGAAAACCATTTCAGAAATTTTTGTTTTTTTTACCACAAAGACACAAAGGAAACATAAGATTTTTACCCCAAAAACTTATGTTCCCTTTGTGTCTTTGTGGTAAATTATTTGTGTCAAAAATAGACCCTCCGGCGGCACGGAAAGGTTTTTTTTCAAAATCTGGTGGTGGTCGAGCGCAAATTCAACATCTGAAATTTCAACTTTGCCCAACCCAACATTGACGCACGCGCCAACAATCAACCGAACCATGCCGCGCAAAAATCGGTTGGCAGAAATGTGAAAAACCAAACCGCCGTCCGTTTTTTGCCACTCCGACCGACGGATTTCACAATCAAAACCCGCCAAACCAGAGTGGGTTTTGCAAAAAGTAAAAAAATCGCGGCGCGGCGGCAGCAAATCTGCGACGGCCTGCAATTTTTCAAAATCCAAATTTTTTCCCTGCGGAAAATACCAAGCCGTGTGCTGCCGGAACGGGTCGCGTTCAAAAACGAGGTGATATTCATATTGCCTTTCGACGGCATCAAAACGGGCGTGGGCATCCGCCGCGACCGGCCAAAATTGGTGCAAAACGATGCCTGGCGGCAACAAAGAATTTGCCCCGGCCAAAAAAGTTTCTCGCCCGGATGACCGGTCGGACGGGTTGGGCAATTTTTCAGCATCAAAATGGGCAACATAATTTTTGGCATGCACCCCGGCATCCGTCCTGCCGCAACCGGTCAACTCGATTTTTTCCTGTAAAATTTTTGAAAGCGCATTTTCCACGGTTTCCTGAACGGACACAGCATTTTGCTGTCGTTGCCAACCGCAAAAATTTGTGCCGAGATAGGAAAGGGAAAGAAAAAACCGCATGGCCGCAAAAGTCCGAAAAACTCAACCAATTCGCCGAAGAAAAGCATCGCTCGCCGCGTCCAACATTTCAAAAACGGCATCAAAACCATCATCATCATAATATGGGTCGGGGACGTTGCGGTTTTCGCCGGTATGGTTTTCATTTAAAATCAGACTCACTTTTTGGTGGTCGCTGACTGTTTTTGCGAGGCGCAGAACATCGCGCAGATTTTGGGTGTCCATGACAAAAATTTTGTCAAATCGTTCAAAATCAATGGTTTGGAATTGTCGGGCGCGTTGTTTTGAAATGTCGATGCCGCGTTTTTTTGCGGTCAAAATGGAGCGGCGGTCAGGTTGTTGTCCGGCGTGCCAGCCGCCTGTCCCGGCACTGTCAACTTGCCAATTCAATCCGAGCAACTCAATTTTCGATTGCAAAATGCCCTCGGCCAGCGGGCTGCGGCAAATGTTGCCGAGGCAAACCATCAAAACGCGCATGAAAAAGGATATTGGAAATTGGTTACTGGGAAATTGGTTATTGGGGAATTAGTTATTGGGAAATTTGAATTCCCAATTTCCCAATAACTAATTCCCCAATAACCAATACCTTAATTGAAAGAAAATGCCGGTTGGAGAGGCGTGAAAGCATTGTAAAAAGTGAGCGAGCTGATGTGGATCCGCATGAACCGGCTGAGCGGCAGGTCGCTGACCATTTCCATCAAATCCACTTCCGAATTGGCGGAAAAAACCGCCCAGAGTTTGGAAGTTTCGAGCGACAGGGCATAGTTCAACAGTTTTCCTTGCGAAAAAAGCCGTTGGATGGCGCGGCGTTGTTTCGGGATGGTGCTGATAAAATCGTCGCTCAGTGTGTCCGGTAGTGTAAAATCTACCATGTATTGATTGATAGAATTCTCCATTTTGTTATTGCCTGTTTTTAAAGTAATTGGGAGACAAACTTCTTCTTTTTCAAACATCGTCTTGCCGAAAAAGTGGGGGCAAAAGTATATTTTAGAGAAAGATTTTTTGGGAGTTGAGATTAAATTTTTTGAGAATATTTTCGCTGATTTTGCCAGCAAATGTATAAAGACTGATTGCTGATATTTTGTTAAGAAAATTTTTTTTCAGTAAAATTTTCAACGTCCGTCAGTTGTTTGTCAAGTGTAAAATTCAAGCCATGTGTTTTAACTTTTTTTCAAACGCACAAAACGAAACCTACTTTTTCCCTGCGCGTTTCATTGATTTTGCAATCCAAATGGCAAGTCAAGCGGTATGAAAATTGCAGTTCTTCCAGTTTGACTTAATTTTCGGCCATATTTTAATCTCCCAAAATTTTTCAAAATCACTTTCCCATGACTCGTTTCCAAAAAAATATTTTCAAAAATTGTTTGTTTTTCGCCCTCGTTTTTTGTGCCGCGAACCAGATTTCCGCGCAGGTTTTTGCAAAAATTGACGAAAACCGAATCATCGAATCGAAGTGGAAATACACCTACACCATGCACCTCGAAACGAACACGATTGTCCACCAAGCCGAGGATTATTACCAACATTTTATTTATTTTCGCTACGATTCGACTTACGAACAATACTTGAACGGGCGTTTTTCCCACGGGAAATGGAGTTTGATGGGCAACGTGCTGAACTACCCGTTCAAACAAATCCAGAAATTCCGGGTGACAACTTTGACCGATTTTTCGATGGATTTGGAGTTCAACCCGCCGAACGGAAAAGGCACGATTGTCTATCATTTTATCAAAGCCGAAAACCACGAAGCCCCGTTTTTACGCCGCGAAAACGAACTGCCGGAAATCGTGGTCGAGACAAAAATTGATCGCTCCGCTGATTTGGCGGCAGTCAAAATTTCCAAAAAATCAAAAAAGAAAAAGGGGAAAAACAGTGAGCCGTTCATTTCGGTCGAGTTGATTGGCGGCGGATTTTATGGTGGAATTGACCCGGTTTTGCGCGATTACATCATCATCAAAAACGACGGTCGGCTGATAAAAGAGTTCAAAAGTGTCAATTCCGACCTACAAGTCGTGAAAAAAGACATCCCCCGCGAGGAACTCGAAATGTTCGCCGAATGGGTCACGAGCCAACAATTTTTTGAATTGGAAAGGCAATACGACTGCAAATCTGCCGTCTGCGAAAAACGAAAATTCGTCAACCCGCGCCCGATGCCGCTGCGGATTTCGGTAACTTACGGAAACGTGCGGAAAATGGTGACCATCTCAATTTGGGGAAAAGACCGCAACGGGCAAACGTATGTTGATTACCCGCCAAATTTGGATGTGATTATTGACGCAATTCAGCGCATGGCGAGCCGGGTTTGAGAGTGGTTGATTGGTTGTTGGGGAATTGGTTATTCGTGGGCGACCAAAAACCAATTCCCCAATAACCAATTTTCCAATAACTAATCATTTCCGCTGCGCCCGTTCCTCCATCAATTTCGGGTTCATTTTCAACGCCTTTTCCATCAGTTCTTTTGCCTTCGCCGGGTTGCCCGCGCCGCCGAAAGCCATGCCCAAATCGTACCACGCCGAGGCATTTTCCGGCGCAATTTCCGTCACTTTCGTAAAATACCGAATCGCTTCGGCACTGTTTCCCGAAACGCCGTTCGCCACGCCGAGCAGGCGAATCGTCTCCGGGTCGGCGGCGTTTATTTTTTCAGATTCTTTCAAAAATTTCAGTGCCGTGGCGAGGTCGCCTTTTTGTTCGCCGTAAAATTTTGCAGCATCGCGCAGCGCGATTCCGAGGTTGGTTTTGCCTTTCGGGTCGTTCGGCGCGACAAAATCGGCCTTCCGAAAATCGGCAATCGCCGCGTCGTAATTTTTCAAATGAAAATACGCAATTCCCCGGTTCAGCAGTGCGTCTTTGTACGTCGGATGGATTTCGATGGCTTTTGAAAGATAGCCAATCGCACGTCGGTAAAGTTCGTCGCGCTGCGGTTTGTCCTTTTCGTCGGGCAGTTGCGAAGCCTCGGTGCAGCACACGCCGCCGCAGGCATTTTGGATTTTCGCGCTGCGTCCGGAAATTTCTACATCGTTGAAAAACAAGGTTTTATCATCGTACCAAGCGAAATTTCGGGTGAAAGTTTTTACCGAAAAAAGCAAAATCACCGCCCCAAAAATGCCCAGCGGGAGAGCCATTTTTTTAAAATCAAACTTCGCCAAACCCACCAAAAACGCCGCCGCGACCAAACAAAAACCGACCGACGGCATGAATAAAAACCGCTCGCCCATGTTCGTGCCGATCGGAAAAATCAGGTTCGAAACGATGCTCAAAGTCAATAAATAAAACAAAATCCCGAACGCCCAGATTGTTCGCTGCCCTTGAAAAATAGAAAACAAAGCATAACCCAACAAAAACAAATGCCCCAAAAAAATCAGCAGCACGAGCGGGTCGCCAAAAGTTTTCAAATCAATATGCCGAGGGTAATAATCGTGGGTCAACGGCTGCGGCACAACGAGCAATTGCAAGTATTTTCCCATCGTAAAAGTGATGGTCGCGAGGCGTTCGCCGGGCGTAAATTTTACCCACAAATTATTTTCAACCTTCAAAAACGGGTTGTTCATCAATTCCAGCGGCTCGTCTTTTTTTGAAAAAAGCGAACCCGATTGTTTCAAAACGGAACTGCGAATCCCAAAAAACAAAACAAACGCAACCAAAAGTGGCGCGGTGTTTTTCGCAATTTTTTCAAAATTTCCATCCCGAAAAAACCAAAGTGCGAGTGGGATGACGGCCACAAAAGTTGCGGCATTTTCCTTTGCCAAAAGTCCCAAAAAAAACACGCCGCCCGCCGCCAAACTGTACCCAATTTTCCCGGAATCGAAGGCTTTCAAAGTCAAAAACAGCGCGCCGAGGCTTCCCAAAAGTGTTACAATTTCGTCGCAACCTTTGATATTCGCCACCGCTTCCACGTGAACCGGGTGCGCCGCGAACAGCCCCGCCGCCAAAAAAGCGGTCAAAATGGCAAAGCCTTCGCCCCGAAAATTTTTCAATAAAAGTAAAATCGTGCGGTGCAAAACGACGCAAGTCAAAGCAAAAAGCAGCACGGTCAGGAGGTGAAAAACCATCGGATTTTTTCCAAAAACTTGGTAAACCACGGCAAAAATGGCTGGCGTCAAAGGCCGGTAACGACCGCCGGAAACCAGCGCGGCCTTGCCTTCTTCTTTGAAAAAACCGTAAAAAGTATCTTTTGAAAACAGGTCTGCGATGCCCGCCGCGCCTTTTTGGGTAAACATGTTGTCGGTGATGACAATGGCATCGTCCAATGCCCATTGGTTCTTTAAAGTGTTGGCGTACAGGCAGATAGCAAAAATGAAAATCAATAAACTGTGCAGCCGAGTGTTTTGAAAAAACGCAGGCAGTGCATCAAAAGTCAAGTTTTTCGCCACCGATTCGACTGGTTTTCGAGTAGGAATTGGCGGGAGCGGTTTTCGTGTTTTTGACATTTTAAGATTTCAAAAATTTAGATTGAAAACTCGGGACGAGAATATTTTTTCCTCACTTTCTCCCGATCAAATTGGTTTTCACAAACCGATTGATAAAATCTTCGCGATAAGTATCGCCGAGCGGGGAACCGCAAAGATGGTAAAATTTTAGTTTTTAAACCAATTTGTTTGAAAAAAGAGGCGTCATTTCCTGCCAATCAAATTGGTTTTCACAAACCGATTGACAAAATCTTCTCGATAAGTATCGCCGAGCGGGGCAGAAAAAACATTGCCAATGGGTTTTTCAAAAAACATTTTTACCTTTAACTTCTAAATGTCACCAAAACAAAACCTTTTTTACCATGGTAAAACCAGAAAAACCCGGGCAAGGATTGCGCGAATTGCGTTTGGAAAAAAACTTCAAACAAAACTTTGTCGCCGAAAAATCAGGCATTCATTTAAAAACTTATCAAAGGATGGAAGCAGGAAAGACCAAAATCGGATTGACCGACGTGCCGAGCCTCGCCGACGCGTTCGGTGTTCCACAAGATGAAATCCTTAAAAAAGAAGGCATTTCGATGACCAATCATTTCAAAAATGAAAACGGCCACAACATTGGCTACGTCAAAACTTTGTCTGAATCGGAAAAGGCAAGCGGGTTGGAAAGCAGGATGCTGAACATGGAAGCAAAATTGGATAGCCGAGATGAAAGGCTTGAAAAGATAGAGATGCTTTTGGAGAAGGTGTTGAGTAAACTGGCATAAAAATCTACCAATCCCATAACAAATACATAAATTAAATACGAACGGGCGATTTTCCAAAATGGAAATCGCCCGTTCTATTTTTTTATCAAATTACTTCCAGCCATGGTATCGGTTCAAAATGACAGCCTGTCATTTTTGCACTTTCGATTTTATTTTTCAATTCTTCTAAAATTAAAAAGCCGGATGGTAATAAATCTGTTCGAAACATCAATTTATCGAGGCATTCAGATCCCTTTAACTGAACTCGAAGAGGTTCAATTTTGTGCGAAAAATATAATGGCTTGTATTCTTCATAATTCAGTGAAACAATTTGATTTGTTTCAATTAGCCGAAACTGACTTTTTCCCCAATCAACGATTTCTTCTTCCCGTGGGAAAGGAAAATAAAAAATCCAGTATTCATGGTCAATCCCATTGGCCTTAATTTTGGTTTCAAAAACCTGAAATTTGTCAATTGCATTTTCTTCCAATAGGATTTTTAATGGTCTTGAAACCATGAAAAATCGTGAAAGTGCAGCAGTTGAAACCAAATCAGTCAATTTTGCATGATTTAGAAGTTTGAAATGTGGGAAAAGTGTATCATTTGAGATATAGTCTTTCCATACATGGATAAAACTTTTTTCATGTAAATAATTAAACCCAGGAGTATTAGGGTTCATGTCGGCTTGTGGAAATCGGAAACCAGTGTCCTTACCAGTTGAATTCTTGAATTTATAAACTTGAACCATTGATGTTAAGGTAAAAGTGAAGAAGGCAGATTTAAATCATTAATTTTAGTGGTGGGATTTTGGGCGATAAATTGAGCAAGATTGTTTTGAAAGAGTATCAATTTATCTTGGGCAATTTGTTCCGTAACATTATTTATTCCCCCAAATTGTGTTGCAAGGTTTGTTTCCAATGTAGTTAATAAATTGCTCACCTGCGAATTATATTTAGGATGATTAGCGTGAACCCCGTCTGGCAGCAAATCGAACCTAAACTTGTTCAACGATGCTCCATTATTTGCATGGTTCATGTGCCATTTATTTTGTGCTGCTTTTTGAACCAATGGATGGGTTCCAACTTCCCAAGGGATTATGTGGTGTGCTTCCTTCAAATTGTCGGTAATATTCAACACCGTTCGCAATTGAGACCTTTGTCCGAAGGTAATTACCGCCCCGACAACTGTCCAGGATAAATTTATCACTTTTCCCCCTGCTGCGATGGCCATAAACGCTGCTTTTGCACCGATTGCGAACCAGCCAGCGAACGGAACCGCCGCAGCAAAACTCAGCCCGGCATTTAATTTATCGCCTTCCAACGTATAAACAACACCATTGGCTAAGTCAGCAGGCTCACCTAACCCTGGGACTAACCCAAGTACGTCGAGTACAGTGTGGGTAACACCGGACATTGCCTGCCAAGTTGCTTCGGCCAACAAATGTGCTTCACCCCAATCCGGGTGTTGTGCTTTTAGCATGGCATAATTCAAGGGTATATCAATAGCCCATGGATAGGGGAAATTGTCCAAATTGATGTTGTCAAAGGAATTCCCATTCTGCAAAAAAAGTAAAATATTTTGTAAGGTTTGGGGTGCGACCGCATTGTTGGGATGTGCGTTTAAAAATGTGGCGAAATCACCAATATACCCTTGATTTGCAATCAAGTACTTTATGTTTTTATAATGGGTGTTGGTGGCTTGTTTGAGGGAAAACAACTGATTGAAAATGGCCATGTTCTGACCAAGGAACGTAAATTCTGCCGTGGTCAAATAGTTTTCTTTTGCAAACTTGACCAACTGATGCAAATTACTGGAACTTGCCTCGTCCTCATCTCCATCAATGGCTGTTGGTTTGAGCCAATTATAAATATTTGGAATTTTAGAATGATTATTCAATATCCATGCAATTTCACTTGCTGTAAAACCTAAATCCTGCAAAATAGGTAATATTTCAACGAATTGTTGAACCGATTGGACAGTCATCCCTTCCGGTAATGTACCACCATTCGCCTGAAAAACACTCAGCGGAATCGCTCCGGAAAAAACACTATTGATGTCTGTCAAGTAATTATAGTAATTTGATCCACCGCCATAACCGCTGCCGTTGCCAAAACCACCCCCTCCTGCATAATTTCCACCGCCATAAAGTCCACCGCCGCCATTTCCACCACCATTCCCGCCGCCACCGCCACCGCCTCCAAAACCGTCGTCATCATCGCAGCAAACCAATGTAGAAGTAACCACCCACTCATGGCAATCATTAAAAGAGTTACAGATGCATTTTATCGCCCATCCCGTCACCCAATTGCAACAAGACCGAGCATCTGTTCCAGTACTAAATTTTTTACCAATTGAATCAATACGGCTATCCAATTGACCATTTTTCATGTTAAATCCATATTGTGGAAACTGCAAAATGTCAAAAATGATAAACATACCAGTAAAATTAGTCAAACTCAAATTGCCGCCCACACTTTGATAATATGCAGAATCAGCGACATAAACCAAAATGGAAAGGTCAATACTATCTGTTCCCACTTTTGAAAAGACCAGTTTTGCATCTGCTCGTCCGCCATTGTTTTGAAGTAATGAACTGTCTTTTAATGGCACGACAATAATTTCTCGACCGGATGACGACTGACTTTGTTGGGCTTTGTCCCACCTCGGCTCGATTTTTTTCAAAAAAGCAAAGGTTGACGAACCACTGCCGTTAAAATTGGAACTTTGAGTAGTGGTCAAAGTCGGGCTGATTTTCGCAAAATGCAAAATCGCCTCGTTCAATGAAATCGGAAGTTTGGGCATCGCGGCAGGTTGCGAACTGTTTACATTTGGAATTGGCTCGGCAATATCCTTTTTGCATCCCGACCAAAACAGCACGCCTGAAAAGACAAGAAGTGAAGTCAACAAATAAACTGCATTGGAAACAGTGGCGAAAAAACGCCTAAAAATGTTGTTTGAAAACATCAGAAGTGGGTTTAACTGGTTAACAATAAATTTAAGACCCACAAATTTTCATCCCAACTTCTCCCTGTGTCAATCCCAAATTTGTCCTTTCATATCCCGTTTTTGTCTTTTTTATGGTCAAAAAGGCAGTCTCTTTCGATTTCCCCAAAAAGAAAAACGCAACTGCCCGAACCTCCGGACAATTGCGTTTTTTAGATGTTGGTCTTATTTCACTTTCTCCCGATCAAATTGGTTTTCACAAACCGATTGATAAAATCTTCGCGATAAGTATCGCCGAGCGGGATTTCTTCGGCATTGGCCGACGAAAGTTGGATGTGGTCAATATCCACCGAAGTGATGTAATCAATATTGACAATGTGGGATTTGCTGACGCGCACAAAAATGTGCGGCGGCAATTGTTCATTGATGGTTTTCATGTTCATCGCGGTCATGATTTTGTCTTTTCCAGAATAGATCATGACGTAATCTTTCATGCCTTTGATGTAGGAAATTTCTTTGAAAAAGACTTTGATGTATTTCCGGTCGGCTTTGATGTAGATAAATTCCGGGGTGATTTCGATTTGCTGCACGTTTTGAGCCATGTGGTGCAAATCGTAGATTTCTTTGGCCTTGTTCACGGCTTTTATAAAACGGTCGAGGCGGATTGGTTTGACCAAATAATCAATCACGTCCAAATCATAACCTTCCAAAGCATATTGTGGATAAGCGGTGGTCAAAATGACGAGCGGGCGTTTTTTCAAACTGCGGATAAAATCCAAACCATTGATGCCCGGCATTTCGATATCCAAAAACATCAAATCCACCTCGTGGCCGCTCAAAAAATTATTGGTTTCGAGGGCATTGCTGAACTCGCCGACGACTTCCAAAAAATGAACTTCCCGGATATTCAACATCATGCCTTCGCGGGCAAAGGGTTCGTCATCGACAATTATACACTTCATAATTTTTGAGTTTTGCTGATTTTAGGGCGTCAAGCCCAATTTTACTTTGTAGACATTTTTTTCATTGTCAATGTCTAAACGATATTTTCCGGGGTAAAGTAAATCCAATCGCCGGGAAATATTCGCCAGCCCGATACCACCTTTCATATTTTGGTTGAAAGGTTGTTCTGGTTTTGAATTTTCAATTTCAAAAAGAATGCGCTCCGGTTTGATGGTAAAACGGATGCCGATTTTGGTTTCATTGTTCAAAGTGATGCCGTGTTTCAAAGCATTTTCAACGAAAGGGATAAATAAATAAGGTGCGATTTGAATATTCGTGGGCGAACCAGAAACCTCAAAATCCACTTCCGCATGGTTTTTTCGCATCCGGTCGATGTCGAGGTAGTTTTTCAGGTAGTCGATTTCGTCGGAAAGTTTCACGCGGTCTTTCGCACAATCGTAAAGTTGGTAGCGCAGCAAATCACTCAATTGCAAAATGCTTTCCGAAGCGTCGCTCGAATTGGTGCGGCTTTGCACATATATATTATTGAGTGAGTTGAAAAGGAAATGCGGGTTGATTTGATGTTTTAAAAAGGCCAATTCCGTTTTCAGCGAGGTCGTTTCCAATTCTTTCAATCTCGCCTGACTGATCAAAAACCGTTTGGTGATATTGAAACCCACCGCCGTCATCATCAAAGTAAAAGTCAAAACGAAACTTTCGATGCTCGTCGCCATGTCAGGGTTAAAAACCCGCTTGCCCGTCAAAATAAACTGTTGGATGCTCGAACTAAAAGTCGCGTTGACCAAAAGCAGCCCAAAAGTGGAAAGAATGTACCCCCAAAATTTGCTGCGCAGGAAAAAACGTGGGATCAGGATGTACAAATTGAAATAAACCACCAACACGTCAATGCTCAAAACGGCCAAATATAATGGGATCAATTTGGCTGGCAGCGGGGCTTGGGTCAGTCCGGTGAAGGCCGCGAGGTGCGGCATGTACATAATTGACCAAAAAATCAGGTGCTGCAACCACCGATATCGGGGGTTGAGAATCCATTCCAGAGAGCGATTGCTGATGAACATGACGTGGTGATTTCAAAATTGATTCGAGCAAAAGTAGCCTACCCGATATTTCCAAAGGTTTTAATTTCAAAAAAGTATATCCCATTTGACAAAATGTAGAATAAACGGGGGGGGAAGTATAATCTCAAATAAGAAAAAAGTGTGATGACATAGTTTCGTTGCGAAATAGAAATTCAAGCACCGCTAATCTACCAATCTTTTTCACCCTCAATCCGAGAAAAAAACATGGACGTTCAAAGTTTACAAAATTTCTTTCGCCACTTTCCCCTGCTCGACCACCTCACGACTGAGGAAACGGTCAAATTGGCTGAGAGTGCAAAATTTGTGTCCGTTCGCAAACACGATTTTATTTATCTCTCCGACCAGCCCTCCGAATTTTTATGCCTGTTGGTCAAAGGAACGGTAAAAACCGGTGTTCACGCCGTCGACGGACGCGAAATCATCAAATCCATCCAGCATCCTTTTACATTTTTTGGCGAACTCGGCCTGGCCGGTGAAAGCCACCGCGCAGAATTTGCTGCCGCTTTGAATTCCGAAGTGAGTTACATCTCGCTTCCAGTGGCAGAGTTTCAACGGATAATGGCTCAAAATTTCTCGCTCAGCCAAGCCGTCATGCTTTACCTCGGAAGCCGCCTTCGCAAAGCCGAACATCAGTGGGAGTCACTGATTTTGAAAGATGTCCGCAGCCGCATCGTCGAGTTTTTGAAAGAAAGTGCCGGAGCGCGTGGCCGTCGGGTGGGTTACGAAACTTTGGTAAAACACAGTTTGACGCAGCAAGACATCGCCAATTTGGTCGGCGCGAGCCGCCAAACCGTCACTGCAATTATGAACGATATGAAAAAATCGAATCAAATCCATTTCAATCGGACGTCCATTTTGATTCGGGATTTGGAAAAATTGAACTAAAAAAACTTCTGAAAAGAGGTTGAAAAATATTTTTTTTATTGTCTCTATTTTTCGAGTTCCAACTGTAACTAATTCAGGAACAAAGTATTAGAAATGCAAAAAGCCGATTGCGTAAGCAGTCGGCTTTATTTTTTTTTAAGCAAGAGTTGGTTGGAAACGCTTGGAATGGATATCGGTTTTTTTGAGTACTTGAAAGAATAAACTGCGCTGCACGATTTACGGGTTGATTTGGGTATCGAAGTTGTCCATTTTGTTTTTTGGTGGAGAACTGTTTTTGCTGCTTCAATTCATGGACAGCCAGTTCCGCAAATTGCCAAAGATTTTAAACAGAAATAATTAGGGAATAAAAAGATTTGGAAAGTCAAAAATTGCCCACCGCAACCCCATCAAAATACCCAATTCCCCACAAAACCAAAATGACCAAACCCAAAACGATGCGGTAATACCCAAAAACTTTGAACCCGTTTTTGGCCAAAAAACCGATGAACGATTTGATGGCGAGCCAAGCCACGATGAAACCGACGACATTTCCGACAGCCAAAAGCATCATTTCGTGTTGGGAAAAAACACCGCCGTCTTCTTTTACAAAATCGTACAGCGATTTTAAAGTGGCCGCAAACATGGTCGGGACGGCCAAAAAAAACGAAAACTCGGCGGCAGTCGTCCGGTTCAAGCCCTGCGTCAATCCGCCGATAATCGTCGCCGCCGAACGGCTGACCCCTGGAATCATCGAAATCACTTGAAAAAGACCGATATTCAATGCTTTTGGATAAGTGATGTCGTCGGTCGAAGTGTTTTTGCGTTGGTTTTTTTCAAAAAAATCGTCGATAAAAAGTAGGACAACGCCACCGCCAATCAAAGCCAACGCAACGACCATGATATTTTCGAGCATCGCGTCCACCGCGTGTTTCAAAACCAAACCGAACGCGGCGGCGGGCAAAAACGCGACGAAAAGTTTGAAATAGAAATCCCAACTTTGAAAAAAACGCTTCCAATAAAGCGCGACGACCGACAAAATCGCCCCAAATTGAATAGCCACCGTGAAAACTTTGACAAACGGCTGCGCGGCGATGCCCATCAAAGTCGAACCAATAATCATGTGGCCGGTCGAAGAAACGGGCAAAAATTCCGTCAATCCTTCGATGATGGCTAAAATAATGGCGTGAATTAAGTTCATGCTCCGGTGGCGGTGTCGGCTGGCAACTCGTTGGTGTCCAGCGATTTATCGTGTTTGAAAATGCCAAAAATGACGACCACAAAACCGGCAACCATCAAAATCGGAGCCAAAGTGATTCGCCGGAACGAATAAATAATGCTTTCATCCCAAACATCGGGCGAGGGCATCGCGCCACCGGCCATCGCCACCAAACCGGCCAAAACAAGCGCAAGGCCGATGCCCATCCAGATAAAATTTTCTTTTCCGAAAATCAATTCGTTGCTGCCCGTGCTGAAAATGGACGCTTTTTTGGTCGCCATTTGGCGAACAGGCGCGGCGGCGGGTTTTCGCGGGGTAGTTTGGGTAGGTGTTGAAGGTTGGACGGGGCGGCGTTGTTGTTGCTGCGGCTGCTGTTTTGCCATTATTTTTTTATAAAAATGTTTATAAAATTGAGAAGTTGATTGGGTTGATGGTTTTAAAAAAAACAACCAAACGGGGCGCAAATTTGGGAAATGATTGGCCAAAATGGGGCAAGAATTTCAAAATACTTTTGAAAAACGAAATCACATGCAATCCCAAGAATACTGCACGCGGTCAAATCGACGCGCTGCCAAATCCGCTTCTCGGATAAAAAAATGCCCAATTCCCATGTCGCCCCACTGCAAATCCATCATTTCGTCGCTGTCCATTTGAAAAAGCAGGAGCATCGGGTCGCTTGGCGAACGCGGGTCGTCTTGCGTAAAATAGGCGTACCCACCGATTTTATGGCCAGCGGAGCGGTGCATTTTTTCGTATTCTTCATAGATTTTCCACTCGTTTTCCCCAAAATTTTGGAAAAAATCTTGACCGTATTTTTCATAAAATTGATAATCGGCCACCGGGCAAATCTCCGTTTCCAGTTCAAATTTCAACGGATAACTTTCCTCCGGATGGTGCGGCAAATAATCATACGGCCGCAGCGGATTGGAATTTTTCTCCAAATTCGCCTCGTTCGTCATCACTTCCGGAAACCAGCGGACGCGAAAAGTATCCTGAATTTTCTGTTCATCGAAATCCGAATCCATGCCGAGCAGCCGGTCGTCGGAGATAAAAAACTGCAAAATTCCGGCAGTCGGGAAAGGCGGGAGGGTCGGCGTTTCGGCAAAATTGACCTGCGCCAAAAAAAACAATTCCTTGCCGTCCGGTGCGGTCGGCCAAATATCGCTTTTCGGCAAATACGGCAAACCGCCCACTTTACTTGCCCACGGGTCGGTATTTTTCAAAGATTGGGAAAGGACACGGATGAAAGTCGTTTGCGATTCGAACAGTTTTTCGCGGTGCGGTTCGAGCGAGGCTGGCAATTCCATTTTCATAAATTCAATTTTGAGAGGTAAAAATCTTCTTTTTTCGACATTTTTTCGCGCAAATCTGCCGTCGTGTCCACATATCCGGCGAGGTGCAGCAATCCGTGGATCATCACCCGGCAGAGTTCGTGTTGAAATGACACACCGATTTCCTTTGCATTTTCCGCCACGCGGTCGGTCGAAATGAAAATATCGCCTTGGATTTCGGTTTCCGAATATGGGAAAGTGATGACATCCGTGAAATAATCATGCTGCAAATATTCCCGGTTCATGTTCAAAAGAAAGTCATCCGAACAAAAAATGTAGGTGATTTCTGCGAGGTTTTTGCCCTCGTTTTCTGCGGCAGCGAGCAACCAATCGGAGATTTTTTGCTCTTCGGGCAGGTCAAGTTCAACATCTTCAAAATGAAAATTGACAGGCAGCGCGGGTTCAAATTCTTCGGGAAATTCTGGAAAAATCATTGAAAATGAATGGTTTAAATAAAAAAACTCACCATGCGATCTCGCATGGTGAGTTTCATAAAAATGTGTTCAAACACAGTGTTTAGATTTTCCAACGCATTTCAACGCCACGTCCGCCGCGAAAAAATTTGCAATCGTCCGCCAAATTTTTCATCAGAAAAATACCGCGACCGCCACAACATTCAATGTTTTCTGCACTGGTCGGGTCTGATATTCTTTTCGGGTCGAAACCTTTGCCTTCATCGGTTACCCGAATGGCAACGGCATCTTTTTGACGGCGAAGCGAAATTGAAACGGTTTTGCTCAGGTCGTTGCAATTGCCATGAATGATAGCATTTGTCACGGCTTCTGTTAGGCTAACCAACATATTGCCGTGCACGTCTTCGGGCAAATTGAAACGACGGGCAACTCTACTTACAAACGGTTCAACACAGGAAACTTGGGTCGGGTCAGATGGGAATTTCAACTTTTGTGTAGTTGTACTCAGGTCACTCATTCCAATAATGGTTTGGTAAATGTAACAATTTTCACTATTCTCATTGGGTTTCCTCGGGTCGCACGGGGGATTAAAATGTGCTATCAAACAAAGAAAGACAGAAGTTGATTTTGAGTTAGTGCTGACCGATGTATTCAAATTATCGGCCAAAATTTTCGGTTCGGAAATAATTCAGACTGATTTCTATAAATTAAACCGAAAAACTTGAAGCGTGTTCAGGAAGGATTACTTTTTTAAAGTGGGACAAAGTTAAGGTAATTTAACACTGGCAGTCAAGGGGTCGGATAAATTAGTGTCTTTTTTACGAAAACTTTTGACGGCAGTTTCGACGAACGAGGTTTTTCTGGTCACTTTCGGCAAACTACCTTTGGCCGCGATGCGAAAATTCAATTTTTTAAAGAAAAAAAACTTTTGGTTGGCCGCCGGTCTGGTCGTCATTTTTTTGCGCGGCTTGTTTTTGGATTTGATGGACGTCGATGCCTCGCAATATGCCTCGATTTCAATGGAAATGTTGAAAAACGGCCAATTTCTCGAAGTCCAGCACCGCCACGAAGATTACCTCGACAAACCGCCGCTGCTTTTTTGGACTTCTGCGGCTTCGTTTTTTCTGTTTGGCCTGAGCAATTTTGCCTACAAATTACCCTCGTTTTTGGCCACGCTCGCGGCCGTTTTTGCGGTGTACAAATTTACCGAAAATTTTTACAACAAAAAAACTGCACGCCATGCCGCCTTGATTTTCGCCTCGTCGCTCGGCCTGTTTTTGGTGAACAACGATGTCCGCACCGACACACTTTTGCTCGCCACGACCACGCTCGCCATTTGGCAAATTTCAATTTTTATTGAAAAAAATAAATGGAAAAACCTGCTCGCCGGTTCGTTTTTCATCGGTCTGGCGATGCTGGCAAAAGGCCCGATTGGTTTGGTGATGCCTTGTTTTGCCATCGGTTCGCATTTGATTTTGACAAAAAACTGGCGAAAAATCCTCGACCCGCGCTGGCTCGTCGGCCTCGTTTTGATTGCCCTCGTTTTGTTGCCGATGTGCTGGGGACTTTACCACCAATTCGATTTGCACCCCGAAAAAATGCTCCGCGACCGAAAAACTTCGTCCGGACTCTATTTTTATTTTTGGGAACAAAGTTTTGGGCGGGTCACGGGCGACAATGTTTGGCAAGACGACAGCACGCCGCTCTATTTTGTCCACACATATTTGTGGGCGTTTTTGCCGTGGTCGCTCGTTTTTTTTGGGGCGTTTTGGTCGAAGTTGCGGGCAGTTTTTGACCCATTTCAAAAAATCGAAACGGCCGAAAACCGCCCGGAATGGTACTCGCTCGGTGGTTTTTTGCTCACTTTCCTTGCACTTTCGATGTCGCGGTACAAATTGCCGCACTACATTTTCATCACTTTGCCCTGGGCTGCGGTGATGGTTGCGCGTTTTTTGAACCTCATTTTCAGCAGCCGCAGCACGTCGCGGGTGGCGTTTTTTTGGTCGGCGGTACAAAATTTGTCCATCATTTTGACGGGTATTTTGGCATACCTAATTATATGGTATGTTTTTCCGACCAAAAATTGGTGGGTCTGGGGCATTTTCATTTTGACTTTTGGCTGCGTGATTTTCAAAATTTTTACAAAAAACGAAGAAAACGCCGCGGGTCGGACGGTCAAAAAATCGGTGCTCGCCGCCATCGGTTTTGGTTTGATTTTAAATTTTTGGTTTTACCCAAACCTTTTGCCTTTTCAAAGCACGGCTGCCGCTGGCCGGTATTTTTTGGAAAAAAAAACCCCGAAAACCAATCTGCTTTTTTCAAAAAACACGGCCACGCGATTGATTTTTACGGGCAACGGATTTCCAGAAAAATTGACTCGCCGGAGCAGGCCGTTGAAATTTCAAAAAAAGAAACCCGTCCGACCAGGTCATCCGGGCGGGATGGCCTTTTTATTTACACCAATTTGTCCGGAAAAATGAAAATGGACTCGGCGGCGGTCAATTTTGAAATTGAAAAAACCTTCCAACATTTTCAAGCGGCGCGGCTGAACGCCAAATTTTTGAATCCCGCGACCCGCGACAGCAGTTTGGAAACGACTTTTTTGCTAAAAATTTCCCCAGAAAAAAACTAAGCCCAATAATTTTAACGGATTTGGGATTTTTTCAAAATCTTTGCCGACAAGCAATTTTCACTCAATTTCAATTTCAAAAAATATGGAAAAGCCCTGGCTGAAAAATTACCCCGCTGGCGTCCCGGCCAACATCGACCCCGACGCGTACACGATGTTAATTGACATGGTCGACGAAAGCATGAAAAAATATGCCGATTTGACGGCGTTCATTTCGATGGGAAAAACGATGACTTTCGCGGAAGTGGACCGGCAGGCCGACCAATTTGGCGCGTATTTGCAGTCGCGCGGGCTGCAACCGGGCGACCGGGTTGCGGTGATGATGCCCAATCTTTTTCAATATCCGATTGCACTTTTTGGCGCGATGCGGGCGGGTTTGATTATCGTGAACACGAATCCGTTGTACACGCCCCGCGAAATGAAGCATCAATTCATTGATTCTGGGGCAAAAGCGGTGATTATTGCCGAAAATTTTGCCCACAATTTGGAACAGGTTTTGCCCGAAACGGCCATCAAAACGGTCATCGTCACGAGCATCGGCGAGATGTTGGGTTTCAAAGGGATGATTGTAAATTTTGTGATCCGCAATATCAAAAAGATGGTTCCGAAATTTTCCATTCCAAACACGGTCTGTTTCAAACAGGCACTTTCCGACGGCAAAAAATTTACACTCAACCGTTTTAACGGTGCGCCCGACGATGTCGTGGCCTTGCAATACACCGGCGGCACGACCGGCGTTTCGAAAGGTGCGATGCTCACCAACCGCAATTTGATTGCAAACATGCAGCAAATCCGCGCTTGGCTGATGCCGAAAATGCGCGAACGCAGCGAGGTGATTTTGTGCCCATTGCCGATGTACCACATTTTTGCGTTCACCGTAAATTGCATGGCGATGATGTCCATCGGCGGCACTAACGTGTTGATTGTCAACGCAAAAGACTTGAAATCTTTGATAAAAGAATGGCGCACGCACAACCCCACAATTTTGACGGGGGTCAATACTTTGTTCAACGGCTTGCTCAATCATCCTGATTTTGCCAAACTCGATTTTTCAAAATTGGCCATCACCTGCGGCGGCGGCATGGCCGTCCAAAAAGCGGTGGCCGAACGCTGGCAAGCGTTGACCGGCTGCGTCATCATCGAAGGTTACGGCATGACGGAATCCAGCCCGGTCATCACTTGCAACCCGCTCGACGGCAACCATCGGTACGGCCAAATCGGAATGCCCGTTTCCTCGACCGACGTTCGGATTGTGGACGATGCCGGAAACCCGGTGCCGCAGGGCGAGGTCGGCGAAATTCAAGCGAAAGGCGCGCAGGTCATGAAAGGCTACTGGCAACGCCCGGAAGCCACCGCCGAGACGATAAAAGACGGCTGGCTGGCCACGGGAGATATTGGGTTGATGCACCCGGATGGCTTTTTTCAAATTGTAGATAGAAAAAAAGACATGATAATTGTCTCTGGTTTCAATGTTTATCCAAATGAAATCGAAGACGTGCTGGCAATGAACACAAAGGTTTTAGAAAGTGCCGCCCTCGGTGTTCCCGACGAAAAATCGGGCGAGGTGGTGAAAGTTTTTATCGTCAAAAAAGACCAATCGCTCACGAAAGAGGAAGTCATCGAGCATTGCCGCGCCAATTTGACGGGGTACAAAGTGCCAAAACACGTCGAATTTCGGACTGAATTGCCAAAAACGAATATTGGGAAAATCTTGCGGCGGGCGTTGCGCGAGTGATTTTGGAAAATTAAACTGAAAAATATTTACCAAAAACGGTGGCATCCTGAAAAATGCCACCGTTTTCATTTCAACTTTTCAACTAAAAAATTGAAAACCGCCGGTTTTACCTTCATCCGAAATGCCTTGAAATTTGACTACCCGGTGGTCGAGGCAATCACTTCGATTTTGCCGATTTGCGATTATTTTTTGGTGGCCGTCGGGCGGTCGGACGACGAAACTTTGGATTTGATACGCAGCATCGGCGACCCGAAAATCCATATTTTGGAAACAGAGTGGGACGACAGTTTGCGGGCAGGCGGGCAAGTTTTGGCTGTCGAAACGAACAAGGCATTTGATGCGATTCCCGCTGAATTTGACTGGTGTTTTTATATCCAAGCCGATGAATGTGTCCACGAAAATGATTTGCCGACGATTCAATCTGCCATGAAAAAATATCTCAACGACCCAAAAACGGAAGGTTTGCTTTTCAATTACCTGCATTTTTACGGCTCGTTTGATTTTGTGGGAACGTCCCGGAGGTGGTATCGCCGCGAGGTTCGAATCATCAGAAATGACAAAAAAATCCGCTCGTTCCGCGACGCGCAGGGTTTCAGGAAATTAGGTAAAAAATTGAAAGTCAGGCTGTTAGATGCAAATATCCATCATTACGGTTGGGTTCGGCACCCGGCGGCGCAGCAGCAAAAACAGTTGAATTTTAATAAACTTTGGCACTCGGACGAGGCCGCAAAATTACGCGTCGGCGACTCTGAAATTTATAAATACAATGATTTGGAGCCGATAGAAAAATTTAAAGGCTTACACCCAAAAGCGATGTTACCGAGGATTGCCGCGGTGAATTGGCAATTTGAAAATGACCCAACTTTTGTAAAATTAACTTTGAAGGAAAAGATAAGTTTTTGGATGGAAAAATATACGGGTTGGCGGGTTGGTGAATACAAAAACTATAAGTTAATTGGAGGTCGAAATTTATTTCGGCCCAAAAAGTCGAAATAAATTTCGACCTCCAAAACTTCAATAAAACGTCCCAACACTATATTTGTCTATAAAATCACTGTACCGTTCATCATTTTTCAATAAATCTTCATTGCCCAAAACAACCACAAATTGGCGGGCGCGTGTCAATGCAACATTGAGTTTTCTATCTACATTATCAGACGATAACGAAATAAGACTTGTCAATTGATAAACACTATTTACGCAAGTCGAAATAAGGATAATTTCACGCGCACCACCTTGATAACGTTCAACAGTATCAATTGTAAAATCATCCGGATTTTGCTCGACCGCCGCGAGCGATTGGCGAATTTGGGCAATTTGCGCGCGCCACGGCGTAATGATTCCCAAAGAATTTGGCGACCACGCCCGCCCATTTTCCAACCAAGTTTTTTGAAAAAAAGCGACCAGCCGCGCCACCATTTCGGCTTCCGGGCGGTGCGTTTTTTGGCCCGGCAGTGCGCCCTGCATCGCGCCCGTCGGCAGGAAAACGACCCGTTTTTCGGAAAATATTTTTTCAAAATTTTCAATCAAAAAATCTTCCGGCGTCGGAAAATGCAGACCGTGCGGCACGGTTTGGCGGTGGTCATTTCCGGGCAATGTTTTTAAAAAATTATCGTAAAAATGGGCGTTCGGGAAATCCATGATTTCGAGGTGCATCCGGCCTTGATGGCTCAGCCGACCGACCGCCCAATCCCAATTTTCGGCAAGGCAACGACGGTACAATCTTTCAAAATACGAGTCCCGCAAATCGGTCAAATGGATGCTTTCAAAATCTGCGTCGCCCACCACTTTTGATTTTTCCGCAGGCTGCACCGTGATTGCCGGAAGTTGCCGGTGGTCGCCGATCAAAGTAAAATGATCGAAACGTGAAAGTAGCCCAAGCAATTGAGGTTCAAGTAGTTGCGATGCTTCGTCAACGACCAGCCGATGGAATTTTTTCAATTTTAAAGCCCCGTCGTTGGCCGCAAACGAGGCCACCGTGCCGACAAAAATCCGGTGTTTTTCCAAAATTTCCCGCAAATCCGACCGCCGTTTTGCCCCCGCAATTTTGACGTACAGCAATTGTTCGCGGAAATTTTCAGCCGTCGAAAACCGCGAACCGATGCGCAAATATTGCTCGCGGATGCCGTCGCCGATGCTGTCCAAGGCCTCGCAAATTTCGTCCACCGCCCGGTTTGTGTAGGCCAAAAGCAGGATGTTTTCGGTCGTGTTTTCGAGCCAATGTTTGGCCAGCGCGTGCAGCATGACCGAAGTTTTGCCCGTTCCCGGCGGGCCCCAGAGCAAAAAGTAGTCTTTGGAATGGATGATTTTTTGGAAAATTTCTTGCTGCTCGTCGGTCAGATTTGGCAAAATTTCCACCCGTTTTTCATCAAAAATTTCCCCTTTTTTCGGAGCCGTTTTTGCCAAAAGCAACGCCCGTTTTTCCGCCGGAGCCATCGCCCACTCGAACAAACTGCGGTGCATATTTTGAAAACCCGACTCCATAAAATCAGGTTCGAGGTTCCAATATCCTTCGGTTTGGAACGGGTTCCGGTTGAACTGCCGGAACCGCAAATGCACCCGCACCTCGTCTTTCGACAGCCCGACGATGGTGCATTTTATCACTTGATTGTCCAAAACGGTGCCGTTTTCAGACTCCGCCGGATACAAAACCGCGATGTCGCCGACCCGAAAATTGGCCAAGGGATTAGTCTTTTCCGTCTTTTTAAAAATGATAATCGGTTCGGACGTATCTGCCTGATTTTCAATGATTTCGAGGTGGCTGAGGATGCAAAAACCTTCCTCTTTTTTCTGAAAATCGTTGCGCCAAAGTGCAGCATTTCCGTTCGAAAACTCGGTATCGTCCTCGCCCGTTTTTGCCAAAATCTGCTCGCGGGCAATGAACCCGGCGAAGGCATTGAAATATTTTTTTTCGAGCCGCGAAAGTTCGTGGTACGTTTTTTCAAACAATCCATAATCGCGCGCCAAAAAACCCGCCGCGCCCGCCGTTTTTATCTGCAAAAACATCGGTACGATTTCTTCGCCGGGCTGAATATTTGCCAAACGGCGTTCGATGGAAACGAGTTGGTTGCGCACGTTCAAGGCTTCCCACTGCTCGGAAAGCACGGTCGGCGCGAACCGGAGTTGGCTCAATTCCTGACCCGAATACAAAATGTATTTCGCCGGGTCGAGCCGCGCCCCAAACACCGATTTTACCAACAAATCGTACAGCAAAGTTTGGGTAAAATGACTCCGCGAAATACCGTAACTGTTTGGTTTATAGACACTTCCGCCTTTCAACTCGACGATGGCGGCTTTGTCATCTTTTTTAAAAAACAGGTCGAGCCGACCCTGCAAACCCATTTTTTCGGAGTAAAAAGTAGGTTCCAAAAAGCAGTGCGCCGGGTCAATTCCCTCTTTTTCAAAGCCCTTGCCGAGGGTCATCATTTTCAAAGTTTGAAAATGCCGCTGCGATTTGTCGGTGATTTCCTTGACTTCGGCATCCGACATCGGCGCGAAAACGAACGGATAAATTTGAAAAATTTCCAAAATCAGCGTCCGCCAATCGGCCTCCGGTTCGTTCAAAAGTCGGTCGAGAAAATGGTTGGCGATGTTCCCAATCAGCAGCGCGGGCGTGGTTTCGAAGGGCAAAAACTTTTTCGCCAAATAATAAAGCGGCTCAGTTCCCGTGTCCTTGAAACACTCGGAAATCGCCGAAACGTCCACCAAAAAATCGGGTTCGATGACAAAAGCACGCGGGCGATATTCGCCGTGCCGGTCAATATCAACATCCAAAAGGCTCAAAATGACGGGAAATCCGAACGTTTTTCGGATGGATTGGACGGAGCGGTTGAAATTTTCGTTGCGGTCAGTGATGTTGTAGCGCACGCGGACGGGGCGTTCGGGCTGCTCTTCGTCGAGGCAAATCAGGCAAAAATTGTCGGCATCGTCGGCGACGGCGACGACTCGCGCACGGTTTTTATAGTCCCAAATTTCGGGCGATTCGAACTCAAAATCCGTTCCAACTTGCAGTAAATCAACAACTTCCATCGGCATGGCGACTCCGGTAAAAACCAAAATGGACTCTGCCACTGCACGAAAACCGAGTTGCAAATCGCGGTCGCGCACCGCTGCGTCGTCGGACTGGATTCTGATTTTTGTGGAAATTTTTCTAAAAAAATGCACCGTCCGCAGCGTCTCAGGTTGAAAATTGAACTTGTGTCCGGCGTAACTTATCCTTGCAAAAAGTGTGGTAAACGCAAGGTTTTCTTTTTCTGTCGCTGCGAAAAAAATGCGGTTGAGCAGGTCGGCGAGTGCCAATATTTTTGCGCGGCTCGACCAATCTGGGTGGTGAGCGATTTTTAAAATTTCTACGTAAAGATTGGGCGCGATGGTTGGATTTAGCACGGGGCGAAGTTCAAATTTTTCGACGGAAAAGGAGTTCGCGCCCACGATTTTTTAAAATCGGCAAGGCCATTTTTCCTATTCATTTTTAAAGTCGTCAATAATTTTTGCCACTTTTTCAGTTGTAATTTTCAGTGCTTTGGCGATGTTTTCTTGGGTTACACCAATTTCATAAAACCCAATCACAGCGTTAATAATTGTATCTTCTTTTCCAATTTGAACTGCTTTTTCTAATCTGCCTCTTTCATCTTGTTCCCGCATCGCGGCATAATTATAGGCATCTAATTCTTCTTTTGTCCAAGTGTTTTTATTAGCATATTCATAAGCCTCTTTAAGACCTTCGTCATCTATATTTTCAGGAATAACTTCTATGTTTTCGGCTTCTTTTATGAAGTAAATCCATTTATCCGTAACGTTATCCAAATCATCTGGCTGTTTTAAAAATTTAGGCAATTCAATAAAGTAAAAATTCATATCCTTAATTATCTGCTCGCCTGTTTTTACATTACAAATCGTGTGGTGAGATAGATATTCTGAACCAAGAGTGAATTTAAAATCAAAAATACCGATAAAAATAACTGGGTTCAATTCTGTATATTTTTCCCCACTAACTATTTGTTGACTGTACTCTTTACTTGTGTAATACAATAACCGTTTATCCATTCCAATTATATCCGCGACTTGCATTTCCACTATAAAAGTATTGTCGTTTTTATCCTTTGCTTTAATATCAATTATAGAGGCTTTTAAGTTCGGCAAAATGGGCATTTGATAAGGATTGCTTATCGAAATATCATCAATTCTCTTTTTGCCTTCCAAATGCATGACTGCATTTAAAAAGGAAATTATAATTACCTTTTTGTTTTCGTCCCCGAAAATTTTGCGAAAGGCAACGTCATTCTTGATATCTACAAATTTCATTTGAAAATTTTGGATAAAGATATAGAACAAGGCCGTTTTTTCATGGGAAAATCGGCTTCCCAATGAAAAACAAAGGCGCAAACTGTTGACCATCAACAATTTGCGCCTAATTTTTTATTCTAAAAATTCAAACAAAATTTTAAGCCATCGCCACCAGCCGGTCAACTTCTTGCATACTTGATTTTAAAATCTGCGGCAATGGTTCCGATTTTTTTTCCTGTTTTGAAAGATAAGTGGTCAACCGAAAAACAAATGCATCAATTTTATTGAAGGGAATGCCCGACCGCAGCAATTCGATAATCAAGTCTTTTATTAATTCACTTTTGGTGTGCTGATATTGAAATCGCATGATTTCGCCCATTTCATCATTCCAAGATTGCATGGCATTCAATTCGGCATCAAAATGTTTGAGGTCGTGAACGATGCCGGTTATTTTATCTAACGAAGTATTATTCATTGAAAAAATTGATTTTAATGATGCCTTTTGGCAAAACAACATTGTTTCGGTCGGGTCTCGAAAAGCCATATAATTTTAACCATTCAGATTCCCGTTTTTTACATTCTTCAAAATAACGATGATTCCATTTGGCAATTGGGCAAAAAGACGTGTCCAAATTGAGCCTGCTTTTTGCCATAGATTTCAACAAATGTAGCGGTGCTGCCTTTTTCACCAATAAATCGTAAGGCAAAAAAGTGACGCAATCAATATCGCCGGGCAATTCTTTTTGGGTAATGAAACTGCCTGCAATCCATTGAAAAAAAGGAAAACCAAAGGTTTTTTTAACTTCTTCCAAAAAAACAAGGTAGTTTTTAAACAACGCCCGACGGTGAATTTTGTCTGCCAAACCGTCCACAAAATTAGCCTGAAATTCTGTCAAAGACAATTCTGAAACTGAATATGGTTGAAGATGACCGTGTTCGTCAAATTTTATCATAGAAAAGTGTTTGCGGCGAAGGTATGTTGTTTAACTAAAAAAAGGTAGTTTGCTAAATTAAAAACAAAGGCGCAAACTGTTGACCCTCAACAATTTGCGCCTAATTTTTTCACATCAAAACCCCACAAAACCTCACGCCTTCCTCAAATTCACCTCCACCAGTCGCGTCAAAATATACGACCCAACCAAAGTCACCACAATCCCTTCCGTCAGGATAAAAAGGCTCACCGTGAACGGGCGGAGGTATTCGCCAACTTGCGAATTTTGGCGGATGGTTTCCATCAAAGTCGGGTTGAAAGACAGGAAAAAATTCATAAAAAGTATAAAACCACCCACGCCAATCGCCGACGCGCCCGCGGCTTGCAAAACGCCCGACATGTAATCGCCAAATTTTTCGGGATGGCGCAAATAGTATGCTTGGATGACTTGGTACATGCAGAAAAAGTGGATAATTCCGTTAAAAACACGGAGTTCGCTGCGGTGACCGAAGCCCAAAAAGAACATCAGCAGGAAAAAAGAAACAAATCCTGCAAACATCCAAAGACCCATTTTTACTGGAAATTGTAGCATAAAATTCGGATTTATTTGATGAACAATATTGATTGTCGCTGTGCTGCCCAAATTTAGGCAAATTTTCACGAGAATTGAAAATCTCGCCGCCAACATTTTCGCCTGCCGTTTTTCTTTTTGGTTCTTGCTACTTTTGACCCACTTTTCATCCTAAAAATTCATCATTTATCAATCAGAATTCATCACTCCCGATTACCGTGATTTCCGCCGGGGCGGGCAGCGGCAAAACCTATTCTTTGACCCAACGGATGGTTGCGATGCTCGGACAAGGCGTCCGTCCGGCGGGCATCATCGCCACCACTTTTACCAAAAAAGCAGCCGCCGAATTGCAAGAACGTGTCCGCGTCCGGCTGCTCGAAGAAGGCCTCTCCGCCGAAGCCAACGAACTCGGCGAGGCATTGATTGGCACGGTGCACAGCATCGGGACGCGG
This sequence comes from Saprospirales bacterium, assembly GCA_031398055.1. Taxonomy (GTDB): domain Bacteria; phylum Bacteroidota; class Bacteroidia; order Chitinophagales; family Saprospiraceae; genus M3007. The sequence continues at coordinate 33,988 of JANNMS010000115.1, forward strand.
CTTTTGCAGCGGTTTGCGTTCGAGGCGGGCGTTTCGCCGCTCGTCGAAATCATCGCGGAGGGCGACAGCGACCGGATGTTCAACGAGTCGCTTTCGCAGGCACTTTCCGAAAACCGGATTGAAACGCTCAACCGGCTCGCCGACCGGCTCGGTCTTTCCAAAAAAAAACAGGCCGACGACGAAGGCTACGACTGGCGAAAAACCATCCACGAAATCACCGACGTGGCGCGGGCGAACAATTTTTCGATAGAAATTTTGCAAAAAAGCAAGCAGTTGTCGTGGTCAACTTTTGCCCGTTTTTTGCCAGCGGCGACTGAAATTGATGAAATAACTTGGAACAACCGCCTGCTCGCGCACCTCGACCAAACCGTCGCCGCGCTCGAATCGCAAGAAATTGACGGCACAAAAACCACGAAAGATGCCGCCGCCGAACTCGCCGTTTTGGCCAACCAACTTCGCTACCGGGGCGAGTTGAACTGGTACGAATGGGTGAAAATCGGAAAATTAAAGGTCGGCGCGAAAAGCCGCGACCTGTTCGAGGAACTCCAAAATTTTGCCCAAAGCCACCTCGAACACGCTGGTTTTCAGGCAGATATAAAAAATTTCATCGAAATCATTTTTGACATTTCGATGGACGCGCTCCGCGAATTTGAACAATACAAAAAAAAACGTGGCCTGATTGATTACACCGACATGGAAACGCAGGTCAGCCGCCTGCTCCGCTCGCCGGAAGTCCGCGAAACGCTCCGGGCGGAACTCGATTTGCTGCTGGTTGACGAATTTCAGGACACCTCGCCCATCCAACTCGACATTTTTTTGCAACTCAGCCGATTGGCCAAACACTCGATTTGGGTCGGCGACCCGAAGCAGTCCATTTATGGTTTTCGCGGCGCGGAACCTGCTTTGATGCAGGCGATTATCGAAAAAACCGGCGGCGTGCGGCCTGAAAATATTTTGGGCAAAAGTTGGCGCAGCCGCGAGGACATCGTTCGCGCAGTCAACTCTATTTTTGAAAAAGCATTTCCAAAATTGCCAGCCGAGCAGGTCGTTTTGGAACCCGTCCGAACGAAAATAAAAGAGCCCGATGGCGCACCGCTCGCCCTCGTGCATTGGCATTTCAAAAGCGAATTGGACGAAAAAAAAGTGCCCGGCGCTCCGTGGATGGAAAATTGCATCGCTACGCAAATCGGCGTTTTGATCGAACGCGGCCTGCCCATCATTCCAAAAGGTGAAAAAAAGTGGCGGAACGTGGTCGCGGGCGACGTCGCGGTGCTTTGCCGGAGCAATCAGGCCTGTTTGAAAATGGCGGAGGCGATTCACCGCGCCGGTTTGAAAGCCTCGATTGCCCGCGCCGGACTGCTCGAAACGCGCGAGGCGCGGCTGATTTTGGCCTGCCTAAAATTTTTGCTCAACCCGTCCGACGCGCTTTCGATTGCCGAAATCAGGTTGCTGGCCTCCGGCGAAAGTTTGGAAAACATGGTCAACGACCGCCTCGATTGGCTCGAAAAAAGGAGAGAAAGTGAGAATCGTGAGAGCGAAGAGAGTGGTGAGAATCCCGGAATGCAGCGGAACGCACCGCCCGAACGCTGGTCGTCGGACAATGATTTTGTCAAAAAATTGATAGAAATCCGCCCGACGATCGTGGATTTGTCGGCTTCCGAAATCCTCGGGTTGCTGCTCGACGAACTGGATTTGCGGCGCATCGTCGTCTCGCTCGGCCACCCGGCGCAGCGGCTCGACAACCTCGACATGCTCCGAAAATACACTTTCGAATATGAAGATGCTTGCACTCGATTGCATTCTGCGGCGACGCTCGGCGGTTTTTTGCTGTGGCTCGATGCCCTCGGTCGAGCCGAAAAAGACATGCAGGGCAGTGGCGAAAGCCCTGATTCTGTGCGGGTTATGACTTACCACAAGTCAAAAGGGTTGGAATTTCCGGTGACGATTTGCCATGATTTGGGCGGCGATTTGAAAGAAAAAGTGTGGGGCACGAACCTCGTGGCCGAGTCCGACGAGGTGGATCTCGAAAATATTTTGGGCAACCGCTGGCTGCGTTTTTGGGTAAATCCCTACGCCGACCAAGTGAAAAACACGCCACTTTTGGAAGAAATGCAGGCCAGTCCGGAATGGTCGGCGGCCACGATTTCGGCGATGGAAGAAGAGGCGCGGCTGCTGTACGTTGGCCTGACGCGGGCGCGTGACTACCTTGTTTTTCCGACAAATATTAAACCTGCAAAATGGCTGAACCGCGTTTTCAATCACGGCGACGGCGACGTGCCGACCCTCGACCCGAACTCGCAGGAGACGCCTTTTTATTTTGGGACGCAACTTTTGAACATCGCAACGGAGGTCATTTTCAATCCAAAAGATTTTCCGACGGCCACCCAAATTTCGGCTTCCGTGAAATTCCACGCCGACCGCTCCGGCAAACGTGTCCACAAATTGCACCGCGTCGAAACGATGATGCCGCCGCCCGGCTGGGACAAAAAATTTGGGACACCGGAAGTTTTTGACGAGCCGCTCGACGCGGGGGTGGAGCATCAAACGGGGCTGCACCATGCCTTGATTTCCATTTTTTTGGCAGATAATCTGAAATATCCAGCCGACGAACGGCTCTCGCTGGCTCGCCAACAATTGCAAATCCGCAGCGTCCCGACCGTCCCGGAGGAAAAATCTGGTTTCGACCCCGCCCGCGCCGCCCGGCAATCGGAGCAGTTTTTTAATTTTTTAAAGAAAAAATTTGCGCCCAAAAACCTGCAACGCGCCGTGCCGCTCGAAATGTGGTGGAACGAAAAACTGCTCGAATTGCAGGTGGAATTTTTGTTGGAAAATGAAAATTTCCTGACCGTGATTTTGGCCGCGCCGCCCGCCGATGTGAAAAAACCGTTGCGGTTTGTGCTCGACCGGATGTTGGGGCAGGTGGGTTGGGCGGAATTGGCGGTGCAGCATTATTTTCCGGGAAAAAATGTGGAGATTTGGGCGGTTTCGCCGGAGCATGGGGTGGCGGTGATGGTGTTGGGTTAGGCTGGAATAAAAACACCCCCTTTTTCTTCGCTGTGGCAAGAAAAAGGGGGTGTTTTTGTTTTATCCACCAACCAAATTGGTTTTAAGTTTTCAATAAATTAATACTGTAAGCCAAAGAAATCCCGGCCAACCCAACTCGACCATTGTACACATTTATTTTGTTGGGTGCTTTGACGAATAAGTTATCAATATTGGTCAAGCCAAAATTGAACCGCAAACCAAACATGCCATCCAAATCTTTTTTGCCCAAATTTTTGCGCCAGTTCAAACCCAAAACTGCCCCGAAATCATTCTTTTTAAAGTCTCCGTTGTAATTGAAGACTTTGACATCGCGGATAGGTTTTTCGGTTCCACTCACCCGATTGATCAACAAACGGGCAAAATATCCACCAAAAACAAAGGAAAAATTGCTTTTTCTTTTGAAAAAAATCTCCGGCGTGGCAGATAAAGTCAGCCAAGTTTGGTTGTAAGTCAAGTCTCGATAAAACGTCCGACCACTGTCAATTGGTTGTGTCGACACAAAATCCGGCACGACAGCGTGCGGAAATTTGCCAACCAAACCGGCCTCAACATTAAAATTGAGCAGCCCGCCAGCGCCCTGAAAAACCGTCGTCACGCCCAATTCCCAACCCGGACGCGGCGAAAATGATGGCACCGCGTCGCCGATGTCGCCGATTTTTACCAAATTAAAAACGTTCACGCCCGCCCTCGCCCGAAATTGGATGCTCGCCGGATTGAATTCCCGCTCGAAAATAAACTCCGATTTCACGGTGCGGCCGTTGCGTTGGCCTTCGGTGGTCACTTGCAATTCGCGGCGGTCGAGAATAATGTATCGGATTTTTTGCGGGTCGTCGTGCTTTGGGTTTTCAAAAAGGTAGTTCAAATAACTATTTTCAGTCATTTTGAAAGCGATTTCTTGCCCCGCGTTTTGGCCGCGCACTTTCGCAAAATAAGTAATCGTGCTGCCGCGCAATTCGATCCGCAGGTTTTCCAAAAGCACGGTGTCGGTCGAGCCGATTTTTATGCGCATCCCACGACCTTCCATTGTCGAATCGTCGCGAATCACCCACGATTCGAGGCGATCACCGCGGTCGGAAGCCATAAACCAAGTGCCGTCGAGGCGATATAATTCTTTAAAAACATCTTCGGGGTCTTCGATTTGGGCAAAAAGTTGCGACGAAACGAGTGTCGACAACATGAAAAAGAAGAGGATTGATTTTTTATTGATAGCCATTTTCTAATTTTTTTAGATGGGTAAAAAGAACGCCGCAAGGTTAAAAAATTTTCGCGGACACAAAAAAAATGGCAGGTTCTGCAATTGCAGCCCCTGCCATTTTGAATTTTTAAAAACCGAAATCCCGGTTTTCAAAAACTGTTTTGAATCACGTTTGAAATTATTATTTCAATTTCATACGTTTTTCATCGGAAACAGTCAGTTTCCAGCGGCCTGCTGCCCGGCGACGCGCCAAAGTTTTGCGGCCATTTTTAGATTCCATGCGTGTGCGAAAACCATGTTTGTTTTTGCGGACGCGGACCGATGGTTGAAATGTACGTTTCATCGCTTTATTTTCTATTCAAAATTTTACAAAAAATGGTGTTCCCGTTTTTCAGGGTTTTTGAAAACGGAGCGCAAAGGTAAAATTTCAAGTTAAAAAAACAAGTAGTGGGTTTACTTTTTTAAAATCCAATTGAAATCATCTGGTCAAATAAAATTTAAAAACTATTTCAACAGCCAGTTTTTTAAACATTTCTAATTCAAATCATTGAAAATCAATTTTTTGTAAAGGTTTTTAAATCAAAATTTGACCTTGAAATTAAAAAAATAAAACACTTAACTCATTTTGGCACTGAATTCGATACGTATTTTTTAATCAGTTATGTAAATTGATTTTGTACGAATAACATACTTTGAGAAAGCAGACTTTCCACAAAATCGTCTCGCTTTCTTTGGCTTGAGACGCCTTTCATTTTATTCAAGTTTTGGGTTTTCAGTTGGTTTTGCAGCGGTTTTGCCCTGCTGAACAGCCACTTTTTTACTCAAAAATTTGATTCAAATTTTTCGAGATTTTGACCGGGCGAAAGTTTCGGGGTGACTTTGAGTCACCCCGAAACTCGGCGGATAACTTCGATTTTTCTCAAAAAAAATTCTTGGCAACAGCCAAAAAACCGACCGGGCAGGGTGCGAACCCCGCCTCGGCAGACCATGCTTTTTTTTAATCTGAAATATTTTAATCCATTTAATCCACACCAAAACGGAAGTACCAGGACGCACACACTGTATTTCATTCTTCCACTTTTTTTAATTCAAATTGTTATGAGACACTACTCAATCAACCCGTCCGAACGAGTCATCCGGGCGGATCGGAACCGGGTCAATTCGTCCTCTTTTGGTCAACCGCGGCCCGAAATTTTCAAAGCCATTTTTGGTTTGCTTTTTTTCTTAATCGCTGGTAATCAACTCGTTGCGCAGCAAAATTGCTCCATCGCCTGCTCCGGCGCGGTCAATGTCAAACTCGACAACGACTGCGCGGTGGAAATTTTGCCGAACCAAATTTTGAGCGCGCCGCCGCCCTGCCCAGGCACTTACACTTTGTTTTTGACGACCGCAGCGGGCGACACCGTGCCGGGAAATATCGTCACCGGGCTGTATTTAAACAAAACTTTGACGGCCACCGTTTTTCACGAAGATTCGGGCAACAGTTGCTGGGGTTTGCTGGCCGTTTCCGACAAAACGTCGCCGGTTTTGACCTGTCCGAATGTCTCGGTGAGTTGCAACCAAAGCATGGATCCGTCGGTCACCGGGCTGCCGCAGATTTTGGACAATTGCCAAAACACGAATTTCACGATTCTCCCGCACAACGATGGCATCATGCAAAACGGGACTTGCACCGACACTTTTATCAAAAGAACGCTGCGCGTTTGGCACGTCCTCGATGCCTCTGGAAATCAAGGAAATTGCGCCCAAATGATTTCGGTGAAACGGCCAAAATTGACCGACCTCGTTTTCCCGCCGCAAAATGTTACGATTGCCGTCGGCACGGTGGCCAACCCGGCGGTGACTGGTTTTCCGACGATTTCGGGTTTGCCGATTGACCAAGTCGCTTGCAATTTGTTGGTCAATTCCTTCGATTCCGACACGTTGCCAGTTTGTTTTCAAAATGGAAAATTGGTGGAATACAAAATTATCCGCGAGTGGCTGGTTTTGGAAAACTGCAACAACCAGTTGAAAAAAGAGACGCAAATCATTTCTGTCAAAGACATGACCGCCCCGTTTTTGGTCTGCCCGCCCGCGACGACGGTTTCGACGGTGATTGATGAATGTTTTGGAAATATCAGTTCGCTGCCTTTTCCAACGGTTTCCGCGCCCGATTCGGTGGCGGTGAGTTGGCAGTTTGGCCAAAATTTTGGGCCGTTTGACAGCATCCCGACGGGCGTTTACGATTTGGTTTACACGGCTTTCGATTGCAGCCACACTGTAAATTGTACCACAAAAATCACGATAAAAGATACCCAAACGCCCACGCCAGTTTTGATTGCAAACCAAGTTATTGGCTTGTCGTCGGTTGGAATTACGACGCTGCCGGCCAGCCATTTTAATGTTGGAAGTTTTGATAACTGCGACGACGTGGTGATTTCGGTCAGCCGAACAGGTGTTAATTTTTTGCAAGCCGTCACTTTCAACTGCGCCGATGTGGGCTCGCAAATCATGGTCACGGTGCGCGTTTCGGAGTTGAATAATTCTGCAAATTACACGGATGCGATGGTCGCAATCACTGTTCAGGACAAGCAAGCCCCGTTTGTAAAAATGGGCACGATGCCAAAAGATATCACCGTTGACTGCGAATATGACTATGCCAACCCGACTTTGGGCGGCTCGAACGACCCGGTTTTTTTGGACAATTGTGGCATTGATACCGTGATTTTTGAACTTCAAATTAATGTTGCGCTTTGCAAAGGTTCGGTAAAACGCATTTTTACGGCTTTCGATGTCAATGGAAATTCCACGAAAATCGTCCAAACCGTCACGGTCGAAAACCTCACGCCATTCCAGCCGAGCCAAATTACTTGGCCGTTGAATTTTCAAACGAATGTTTGCGGCGCGTCGCTGAACCAAAACGACATGCAGCAGCCGTTCAAAGAACCTGTTTTTTCAAACCCCGGCTGCGCGCAACTCGGGACTGATTTTAAAGATGAAATTTTTAATGCCGGAAACCTCGGCTGTTCCAAAATCTACAGAAAATGGACGGTCGTGGATTGGTGTGAGTACAACCCGAATTTCCCGAACGCGGGCGGGCGGTGGACGTTCACCCAAGTTTTGCAAGTGATGGACGGGAAGGCCCCGGAACTCGTCGCGCCTGCCGATTTGACGGTTTCGGTCGGAAATGATTGCCTGAAAGGTGCGGTCGTTTTGCCGGACGCGACGGCGACGGATTGCTCAAATTTGTTGATGATTTCGCACAACTCGCAGCACGCGACCGCGCCCGGAGCGAATATTTCAGGAAATTACCCGCTCGGCATCCATAATATTACGGTAAAAGCGTCGGACGGCTGCGGCAACGTTTCACAAAAAATCGTCAAAATTTCAGTCCTCGACAACGTTGCTCCGACCGCACTTTGCATGAACGGCCTGTCCGCTTCGCTCAACCAAATGGCCGGAGGTGTGATGTTGATGGTCAATGCGACGGCTTTCGACGCGGGAAGTTTTGACCATTGCACGGCAACAAATAAACTGATTATTGGTGTAAAAAAAGGAAATACAATTGAGATTCCTGCTCCAGTCATTTCTTTTAACTGCGACGACAAAGGTTTTCAATTGATTGAAATGCACGTGACCGACGCAAAAGGCAACACTGGAAAATGCCTCACCTACATTTTGGTGCAGGACAACGCGAACCTTTGCCCGACGATAAATCCGAATTTGAAAGCCAATATTTCCGGTCAAATAGCTACCGAAAAAGGCGACAAAGTTCAAAATGTGGCGATTTCAATCCCCAATTTTTTGACCGCCGTGCCGGTAAATTCGGATGCCGCTGGACTTTTTGCAATTCCCAATTTGCCGAAATTTGGAAATTATGATGTGAAACCTGAAAAGGACGGCGACGATTTGAATGGCCTGACTTCGTACGACATTTTGATGATAAACCGCCATATTTTGGGCGTCACGCCGCTCGTTTCGCCGTACCAAATCATCGCCGCCGACGTGAATCACAGCGGAACGGTGACGACTGCCGATGTTTTGGAAGCCAGAAAAGTGCTTTTGGGAATTTTCGATTCGCTGCCGCACAATACTTCTTGGCGTTTTGTGGACAAAAATTTTGTGTTCACCCAACCGACCAACCCGTTTTTGGACACCTTTCCGGAGGTGAAAAGTATCGCCAATTTGAGTGCCGACACGGCTGCCCAATTTGTGGGAATCAAAATCGGCGACGTGAACCAAAGTGCCCAAACCAACTCGCTCGGCAGCAGCGATGACCGCAACGAACGCCCCGAAATCGAAATTTTGGCAGCCGATCAAACCTACGACGAAGGCGATCTGTTTGCTTTTTCTTTGAAAATGGCCGACCGCCAAGAAATCGGCGCGATGACTTTCACCCTCGAATTTGACCCGGAAAAAATCAGTTTTGAAGATTGGGCACCCGGTTCGCTGCCGAATTTGACGGACGGAAATTTGAATTTTTTAAATTCAAAAACTGGAAAAATCACGTTCGTTTGGACGGACATCAACGGCGTGGAAACCGCGCCCGGCCAAACTTTGCTGATGTTGCAAGGCACGGCGCGCGCCGCGACGAAACTTTCGGAGGCAATCCGTTTTTCCGAACGCCCCACTCGCCTCGAAGCCTACGGCCCGGACGGCGAAGAAATGAACCTCGCTTTGCATTTCACCCGCGCCGACGGTTCGACAATTCCCGCTGCCACGGCTTATGAATTGTACCAAAACAAACCAAATCCGTTCTCTGGCGAAACCAATATTGGTTTTCATCTGCCGACCGAAAAATCAGTGACGCTGAGCATTTTTGATGCCGCAGGCCGCTTGGTTTTTGAGCAAAAACGTGATTTTGGAAAAGGTAAAAATGAATGGTTGCTGCCCGCAAATTCACTTCCACAGCATGGCGTTTTCAGTTATCGGGTTTCGACGGATGACTGGTCGGCCACGAAAAAGATGGTGAAATGGTGAGATTGGTTATTAGGTAATTGGTTATTGGAAAATTGGGGAATTAGTTATTGGGATAACCCAATTTCCCAATAACCAATTTCCCAATAACGAATAACTAAATTGATTGAGTCCCTGCTCGTTGTTGTGGAAGGCAACGGGTGGGGCTTTTTTGTGAAACACGGAGGCACGGAGGCACAGAGATTTTCTTTTTAAAAAAAGGAAAAAACGTCCCTGCGTTTGTTCTTTTAAAAAAAATTACCTCGAAAAACGGGCGGTATTTTCCAGTTCTTCAAGCAATTCCGGTTCATTTTCTTCCGAAGTTTTGATGATGTGGACATCCATCCGGTTTCGCCCGGCGTAAAAAAAGAGGTGCCAAATATTTTGCACACCATCAATCGCGCCGGGCGGGAACTCACCGATTTCTTGCTCAAATGTTTTTCGAAAATTGTTTCCATCCAAATATTCGATTTCTGGGTCGGCAGCGACGCGTTCCGCCCAAACGAAGGTGGCTTCGTGCAAACTTTCGGCTTCCACCTGTTCGATGTAGGTGCCGCCGCGATAGTTCATGATGAAAGAATAAGTCATATCAATTGCCTTTGGATTTTTGTGAATGATTTTCCCCGTTCCAATCCTTCTTTTTCCGCCAATGTTCCACTTGTTTTTTCAATTTTTCGAGGAGTTTATTATCCGCTTTGGTTTTTTTGGGCTTTTTGTTCAATGTTTCAAATGCTTCTTTTACTTTTTGGTAGGCTTCTTCGGCCTTGTTTTTTGCATCTGGGTTCGCGTGTTTCCCATTTTTCCCGGTAGTTTTTTCTTCCGATTTCAAAAGATTTTGAGGAAGGGGCTGGAAAAAATGGTAGGTAAAATAACCTACCGAGCCAAAGATCAATGCCAAAACAACAATGATTGGATTGAAATGGTATCGGTTTTTTGAGATTGGGGGGATAGTCGCGCTTTGCATGGAGGGAAATTAAAGGAATGATTTTAAAAACGATTCGAAATATATCCAGCTCATGCAGCAAGTCTTTGACGCGCCCGGGCTTTCGCCAAACGCATGATGTGTTCAATCATCAGGTATTGCTCCACCTCCTTTTTTTCTTCTTCTTCCAAACCAGCGTCCCTGTTTTTTTCCAAAAGATACGTTACCCGCATTTGCAGTTTTGGAGAAGGTTTAAACGAAATTATGGCTTCCGGTGAAGGCGCAGAAGTAATAAAATCAATGATTTCGTCTATCGTTCTGGTAATTACCATGACTAATTTTTTGACAAAATTAAGTTGTCCGATTCTTTTTTTTCGAAAAAAGAACTGTCAAAAAAATGCCTCCAATCTGTGATTGTTTTTTTTACAAACTTTTCGTTTTAAATTTTCATCTTTGGCCGTTCCAAAACATACATTTTTCAAAATGAACAAAGACCTCCATTTCCAAATTGCCTTGACTTGCATCCCGCAAGTTGGCTCCGTGACCGCTCGAAATTTGGTGAGTTATTGCGGCAGCCCGGAGCAAGTTTTTCGCACTTCGAAAAAAGATTTATTAAAAATTCCGGGCATCGGGCCGATGGTCGCCGGCAATATTTCATCACCCGAACCGCTGCAACGCGCTGAAACTGAATTGAATTGGCTCGAAAAACAGGACGTGCAGGCCATTTTTTACACCGATGAAAAATTTCCAAACCGTCTCAAACAAAATGCGGACGCGCCGCTGATGCTTTTTTTCAAAGGTTCAGACGTGGCACTTTTGAGCGGGAAAAGGATGCTGGCCATCGTCGGGACGCGAAAACCGACCGATTTTGGAAAAGTGATTTGCGAAGAAATCGTCGAGAATTTGGCAAAATTTGAAGTGACGGTGGTCAGCGGTTTGGCTTTTGGAATTGACGTGACGGCGCACAAAAAATGTAACCAAACTGGCATCCCAAATATTGGCGTTTTGGGTCATGGTTTGGGGCGACTTTATCCCGACGTGCATCGGGCAGTTGCTGAAAAAATGATAGAAAATGGCGGTTTGCTTACCGAATATCCACATTTTGCGCCACCCGACCGCGAAAACTTCCCGATGCGAAATCGAATTATTGCAGGTTTGACGGATGCTCTTTTGGTGGTCGAAACTGAAAAATCAGGCGGTTCGATGATTTCCGCAAACCTTGCTTTTGAATATTCCCGCGAAGTTTTTGCCGTGCCGGGACGCGTCCGGGATGGTAAAAGTGCCGGCTGCAATTGGTTGATAAAATCTGAAAAAGCACGCCTCGCCGAAACAGCCGAAGACATTGCTTTTCAAATGGGCTGGGAAGAAAACGGGCAGTCGCGGGGCGTTCAAACGCAACTTTTTTTGGATTTGTCGGACGAGGAAACGTGCATCGTCGAGGCGGTGAAAAATCAGCCACAAATTGCCATTGATGAACTGACTTTTTCCACAAAACTGAATCCTGGAAAATTGGCGAGCATCCTTTTGGCACTCGAATTTAAAGGCGTTTTGCGGACGTTGCCGGGGAAAAGGTATTTGGTTATTGGTTAAATGGTTATTGGGAAAATGGGAAAATGGTTATTGGGATTGGCCAATTTTCCAATTTCCAATTTCCCAATAACCATTTTCCCAATTTCCCAATAACCGATTTCCCAATAACCAATCAACCAATCAACAACGTAAAATGAAACGCGCTGCCCTCTCCAAAAACAGAGGTTGCCCAAATTTTCCCGCCGTGCCGCTGCGCGATTCTTCGGCAAATCGAAAGCCCGATGCCCGTTCCTTCAATCTCTTTTTGGGTGTGGAGACGGCGAAAAACGCCAAATATGGATTCCAAATATTGCGGCTCGATGCCCAAACCATTGTCGGAAACGGTTATTTCACAAAAATTTTCTTCCTGTTTTGAACTGATTTTGATGTGTGGCAGCATGTCCGCTTTTTGATATTTGATGGCATTTCCAATCAAATTTTGGAGCAGCATGGTCATTTGCATTTTGTCGGCGTGGATTTCTGGCAGGTCGCCGAGGACTTCGATTTTGGCTTTTGAATTAAAAATTTGAAGCCCCAAATTGGCTTTCGCCAAATCCAGGATTTCACTGAAACAAAATTTTTCCAATTTCAAATCATCCCTGCCGACGCGGGAATATTCCAAAATGCCATTGATTTGGCCGTCCATCCGTTTGGCCGCGTCGATGATGAAATGTGAAAAATCCTTGATTTCTTGGGTCTGGTTTTCGGGCGGCAGCCGTCGGTTGAGCAATTGGGTGTAGGCCGAAATCGTGCGCAGCGGTTCGCGCAAATCGTGGCTGATGACGTAGGCAAATTCCTGCAAATTATGATTGCTTTCTTCCAGTTTTTTGGCGTAGCCGAGCAGTCGCGTTTCGTTGGCCTCGATGATTTCGCGGGTGTCGGTCATCGTTTTTCGTTGCTCGCGGAGTTCGTAGCGGGTCTGATAATTTCGGTACAAAACAGCGTAGGTTGGCAAAATCAAACCGATGCCACCGAGCGGCGGAAACCACCAAATACAAGGCATTTTTTGAGAATCTGCCAAAAAATGGGCAATTGTGTAGGCCAATAAACTCACCGAAGCCATCAACAGCGCATGAATTGGCTTGCGGAGCGTGGTCGCTGCCGTATTTAAAAACACCCAAAAAAAGATGGAAATATAAATATCGTAGCCATTTTTGACGATGCCTGCGCTCAAAAAAACGGTGAACGCCAGACCCAAGCTTGCCACCGACCATTGCATTTCGTCTCGTCTGTTTTTGGAAAAAAAAACCTGAAAAATGGCGGCCGAGGTCAGCAAACTCAACGCGAGCGCAAGTTTTGGCAAAGGCGTGAGGAAAGGCAAACCGGGCCTGTCGTGCCATAAAAAAACGACCAACAAACAGTAAACCAGAATCAAAAAGAAGGATATCAGACCCTGCCACTCGTTGAACGACAGGGGCACAAAGTTTTTTAGTTTCATCACGTGTTTTGAAAGTCAAATTCCAATCCAAATTGGGTGAAAGTGGACGAAAATAGGAATGAAAAGGAAAAAAAATGGGGAAATTGAACGGGGAATGCGCGGATTCAAATTATTGGTGAGCAAGGCAAATGTCAGTCGTTTTTGGTTGGGTTGGAGTTTTTTATCCCAGTTTTTCAATTTCACAACCTCGCTTGCGATTTGCCATGGCGGTCGAATTTTTTAGTTGAAAAAAAATTTGCCCCAAATTAAATTTTGGATGGATAGGAAATTTTCTGCCCAGAAAGAATATGAATTGGCGGAGGCTAAATTTCTTAAAAATTTTTGGCCAAAAACGCATGCAATTTTACGAACTCTTTTTATTACCTTTGACGGCTTTTAAAAAATCGGGGGGATTGGTTATTGGGAAATTGGTTATTGGTTACTGGGAAATTGGTTACTGGGGAATTTGAATTTCTGATTCCCCAATAACCAATTCTCCAATTTCCCAATAACCAATTCTCCAATTTCCCAATAACCAATTCCCCAATTTCCCAATAACCAATTCTCCAATTTCCCAATAACCAATTCTCCAATTTCCCAATAACCAATTCCCCATTTTCAATTATCCAATCAAACAAAGATTTAGCACAACCGCTCTCTCTGGTTTTCAAAAAAGATTCAAAAAAAGGTATGAGTACTGCGACTGTTGAACGCGACATTATTGCCGAAAATCTATTTAAATATTTCGGTTTCGACAAGTTTAAAGGCAATCAAAAAGCCATAATCCAAAGCCTGCTTGACGGAAAGGACACTTTTGTAATTATGCCGACGGGCGGCGGCAAATCACTTTGTTACCAATTGCCCGCTTTGATGATGGAAGGCACGGCAATTGTTATCAGCCCGCTGATTGCGTTGATGAAAAATCAGGTGGACAGCATCCGGAGTTATTCCGACAACGACGAGGTGGCGCATTTTCTGAATTCTTCGCTCACCAAAGTGCAGATGAAAAAGGTGAAACAAGACATCACCGACGGGAAAACAAAACTGCTGTACGTCGCGCCCGAAACTTTGACAAAAGAAGAAAACATAGAATTTTTCCAAAACTCCAATATCTCTTTTGTGGCCGTTGACGAGGCGCACTGTATTTCGGAGTGGGGACATGACTTTCGCCCGGAATACCGCCGGATCAGCGTGATGTTGGACGCAGTTGCCCGCGATGTGCCGATTATTGCTTTGACGGCCACGGCAACGCCAAAAGTTCAGGTGGACATCGTGAAAAACTTGGACATGGATGAGGGCAATACTTTTATATCTTCATTTAATCGGGACAACCTGTTTTATGAAATCCGCCCGAAAGTCAAAAAAGAACAAACGATACGGAGCATTATCCAAATCATAAAAGAAGAATTCAGGGGAGAATCAGGCATTATCTATGTGCAAAACCGGAAAACTGCGGAAGACATCGCCGAAATGCTCAACGTAAATGACATCAAAGCCGCGCCGTACCATGCCGGACTCGACCCAAAAACGCGTTCCAAAACACAGGACGATTTTTTGATGGAAAACATTGATGTGATTTGCGCGACGATTGCTTTTGGGATGGGGATCGATAAGCCGGACGTGCGTTTTGTGATGCACTATGATATCCCAAAATCTATTGAAAATTATTATCAGGAAACAGGCCGTGCCGGGCGCGATGGCTTGGCGGGGAAATGTGTGGCGTTTTATTCGTACGGCGATATTTTGAGATTAGAGAAGTTTTTGCGCGACAAACCGGTTGCTGAACGTGAAATGGGCGCGCAATTGATGCAAGAGGTGGTGGCTTATGCTGAAACTGCGTCGTGTCGCCGGAGATTTTTGCTGCACTATTTTGGTGAAGAATATCATGAAGATAGTTGCGGTAAAATGTGCGACAACTGCCGCAACCCAAAAGCACGGATGGAAGTGCAAGACCAAATGCAAATCGCCGTGCAATCTATCCTCGATTTGAACGAAAACTATCTGATGAAAACGATAGTTGATTATATCAGAGGTTATGAAACGAAAGAGATGAAAGATTTCAAGTTTAACAAACTTGAAAATTATGGGTCGGGCGACGACCGCGATGAAAATTTCTGGAATTCTATCCTTCGCCACGCGCTTATCAATAACTTTATTTTTAAAGAGATTGAAGAGTTTGGGATATTAAAAGTAACGGATGCGGGTCGTGCGTTTGCCGCAAATCCTTATCCGGTTCAAATCACGATCAACCACGATTACGGTGCAGACGATTATGATTTCGATGATGAAAAAGGCGGCACGGCGGTTCTCGATGAACCGTTGATGAATATGTTGAAAGACTTGCGGAAACAGGTCGCCAAGAAATTCAACCTGCCACCGTACGTTATTTTCCAAGACCCATCGCTGGAAGAAATGGCCACTTCTTATCCATTGTCTATGGAAGATATGGCCAAAATACAAGGCGTTTCATTGGGCAAAGCACAGCGGTACGCGCAGCCGTTTATTGAAATGATTGTGAAACACTGCGAGGAAAATGAGATAGAACGGCCAATGGATTTTACGATAAAAACGGTGGCCAATAAATCAAAAACCAAGGTCAATATCATTACAAGCATTGATAGGAAAATTAGCCTTGATGATGTGGCGCGGGCAAATGATTTATCTATGACAGATTTGTTGGGAGAATTGGATGGCATCGTCCAGTCCGGCACTAAATTGAGATTGGATTATTATCTCAATACAAGAATTGATGAGTATGCCCGCGAGACGATTATTGACTATTTTAAGGATGCAACCACAGATAGCATTGATGTGGCTTATAAAGAATTAAAGGAAGAGGAAATAACTTGGGAAGAAGTGCAATTGATGCGGCTTAAATTTATAAGCGATTTTGCCAATTAAATTGATATTGAGAAATTAGGATAGTGGGATAGTTTTTGCGATTTCACTATAATTTAAAAGGGGGATAAGAAAGGTGTTTTTACAAAACGCCTTTTCTTATCCCCCTTAATTTTTTATTGAAACAGTTTGTCATTCTGTAGGAATCTGCCGATTCCTTTTTGGAAAATTAAACAACATAGAGGTTAAAATAGGCAAAATGAAACAAGCCACCGTCAGAATAGAAACCAATGTATCGGCGTGTTCTGTTTCGAGCCATTTTGCAGTCGGCGAAGTTGGGTCGAGGTGCGCCCAAATCGAAACCATCAATTTCAGACCCAAAATTCCGATGACCACAAAAGCCGCTGTTTGCAAAAACGGATAACGTTCCATCAATTTCACAAACATCTGAGCCACAAAACGCATCGCCAAAATACCGATAAACACACCGATACAAATCAGGTACAAATTATCGGTAAATGCCACCGCTGCAAAAACATTGTCTATCGAAAAAGCCATGTCCATAATTTCCACCGCGACCACGGTGCTCCAAAATGGGGTCAACCAACTCCGTGTCATTTTATAAAACCACTTTTCTTCTTTATTCAATAAATCGTCTTCTTTTTGGGGCGTGTGTTTTGTATAAAAATAATCTGCCGCGAGGTAAAGCAAATACAGCCCGCCGAGCGGTTTGAGCCACCAAATTTGGATCAGCCAAGCCGCAAAAAGCAATGCCAAACCTCTAAAAAAATAAGCACCAAATATGCCATATTTCAATGCACGCGCCCGCTGTTCTTTTGGTAAATCCATCACCATCGTGGCCAAAACTGCTGCATTGTCCACAGAAAGTAGCGTTTCGATGATGATTAAATTCAGCACAATCAAACTTGCCGTTTCAATTGGCATTTGAAAAATGCCTTCCAAAAATTCTATCATAAAGCGTTTAAGTTGTTATTTAAAAAGAAACAAATCCAAAAATAGACTTGATTTCAGACTTTGGGTAACGTGGATTTGGGGGGATGGTTTGGATTTTGGGGTGCGCAGAGATTTCTACGAGGAAGTGGCGGATGAAGTTCTTGAAATTTTCGACCAGAAAAACAGGGTTGATGAAGATTGATTTGGGTTGATGAAAGTGGATAAACCACATCAACTTTTATCAACCCAAAAAATCAACCCCAAAAAAAAACCCCGACCGTTACAGCCGGGGCAACAACTAAAAAATTAAGCTATGAAAACAAAAACTTCTTAAATCGAAACTAATTGGTGAGACGAAAGTAGGTGTAAATTTTTTTTGACACCAAATTTTTTGGAAAAAACGCTCACCTTAATTTTTTAGTCATTCGTATCGCGGCCACCGTCGAGCACATCTTGATATTCTTTCAATTCTTCCCAACGACCTTCGGCTGCCATTTTCGACTGGCCAGGCCAAGTACTTGGGTTGTGGATTTGATAGCGTGGGCCGGCAGCGTCCAAAATTTCCTGAATTCTTTCCACCGAAGTTTCCGAAAGTTCAACCCAAGTATTGATGCCACCGTCTTTCAACAATTGCTCAATTTTCGGGCCGATGCCTTCCACGATTTTCAAGTCGTCAACTTTGATATTGCCCAGCACGGTGCTGATTTTTTCACCTGAAACTGGTGCAGCGGCTACTTTTTCAATAGTTACCGATTCCCAGTCATCGGCGGGAGCGGCAACTTCTGCCACTTCTTCAACGATTGGGGCAGCGGCAACTATTTCCACCACTTCTTCGACGATTGGTTCAGCGGCAATTTCTACCACATCTTCAACCACCGGAGCGGCAACAACTGTTTCTTCAACAATTGGAGCAGCAGCAACTACTTCCACCACTTTTTCAACCACCACCGGAGCGGCAGCAATTTTTTCTACTTTTTCAACCGCCGGAGCGGCTACTTTTTTTGCCAATTTTGGAGCAGCAGCAGGTTTTGGAGATGGTTTTGCTTTTTCTGCCGGCGCATTGACCGATGGCTGCAATTTTTTGCCACCTTTTCCACCTGGCACGACAACCGGAGGTTCCGGCACGATATCGTATGGAAGAATGCTGACGAAACGACGGTCATTGACGGTTTTTTTGAAAACCACCACACCATCAACAGCCGCGTGCAACGTGTGGTCGCGACCCATGTAAACATTGTTGCCCGCGTGAAATTTCGTGCCACGCTGGCGAACGAGGATGTTCCCCGCTACCGCTTTTTGCCCGCCGAAAAGTTTTACGCCGAGCCGTTGACTTGCACTGTCCCGGCCATTATCGGAACTACCCGCACCTTTTTTATGTGCCATGATTCAGATTTTTTTTTAAAATTGAAAAATGTTGAACGGTTTGTTTTTGGGATTTCAAACCGGGAAAATCAACCGACGATGGAGTTGATTTTGATTTTGGTGAAAGATTGGCGGTGGCCGTTCTTTTTCCGATAGCCTTTGCGGCGTTTTTTGTGAAATACGATGACTTTGTCACCTTTCACGTGAGCGAGAACTTCGGCGGAAATGCTTGCGCCTCGCAAATTTGGTGCGCCGATGCGCACCGCGCCGTCACTATCAATCAAGTGAACGGCGTCGAAAGTGACGGAATCACCTTCGATTGCTGCCAGCCGGTGGACGAAGATCTCTCGACCTTCCTCTACTTTGAATTGTTGACCGGCGATGGAAACGATTGCGAACATGTTGAGAATCAGTTATTTAATAAAAAAATTTGAGTGCCTTTCTAAAAAGGCGGGCAAAAGTAGCCAAACGACTTTGAAAAACCAAACTGGGTTTACTTTTCCAAAAATAATTTTCCAAATTGAACCCGACCGTTTTTTGAATCTTCTTTTTTCACCAAATAGAATCCATTGGCAAGGTGGGACAAATCAATTTTGTTATCATAAATTGAATTTTGATAGACAACCTTGCCTGAAACATCGAAAATCGATATGTTTTTTTGAGAAAAATCATCGTCCCAAAAATGAACAACCCCAGTTGTTGGGTTGGGGTACAGTTTTAAATTTTCAAATTTTCCGGGAGTTAGCGTCCCTGTCGTAAAAACTTCAATCACTTTACATTTTGAATCAGAACCGTATTGATTGCTTACTGTAACACAAACGGTATAAAACCCCGGCGCAGCAAAAACATGATTGGGCGATGGTTCGGTGTTGAAACTGCCATCGCCAAAATCCCACACCCAATTTGTAGGCTGATAAGATGACAAATCCCAAAATTTAAAGGCCAAACCTGCCGTATCTGACGGGTCTGGGCGAAAATCGGCAAGCGGACGGTTGTCGAAACCCACCGTGTCGCAAGGACTGCCGTCCAGTGCGCCGAGGCGATAATTGGGGAAATTGGGGCGGTTGTCATAGTAATAATTGAAGAAAATGGCGTGCTGCTCAAATTTGCAGTCCGTTCCCCGCAAATCTGGGCGTTGAATAATATGCACCATGTTTAAACCATTGGGCGGAGAGACATAGATTTTTCCATCCGGGCATAATTGCATAGAATAAAACCAATCGTGCAGCGGCTGGCTAAAACTGGAATCGTAAAACCAATCGGCCACGAGTGTTTTTGAGGATAAAACATCGGCGGCCTCTGTGTCCAATTGCCAAATATGTTTGTAATCGCAGAGATATAACCATCTTCCATTTGGCGAAAATTCTGCTCCACAAGTTAAACTTTCAACTGAATCAATAAAATTGAAATGCGTCAAATTGCTTAATTCACCAGAACATCTATCAAAATTGTACAGATAAACCCCGTAAAAAGGATTGAACCGGACATATTTTGAACCATCGGAAGAAAAACGCGCAAAAAACGCCCCCGAATTTGACCATTTGGGTCCCATTTCCTGTGCATGATGGACAAAAACCGTGTCTTTCGTCAGCAATGAAAGGTGGATTTTGTTTCCTGTGTTTACAGGGGTGGGCAGCCACCAGTCCCGCCCGTTACCATGTTTTACTGCCGTTACCTGCCCATATCCAAACTCTCCGTTCAATAGCACTTGCCTCTTTTTTTCAACAGCACCTTTACCATTGTTTAACTTCATATTGACGGTTGTGTATTGGATTTTCTGAGTGTAAATAATTAATGGTAATTGTGTTGATTTATAAGTTGAAACATGGAAAAGATAGATTTTGTCATCCTCGTGAGGTGCGGGCAAAAACAAGGTGGACTGTCCAAATGGAAACATCCCGTAGATATTACACTCTTCATCGAATTCCCATCCTGTTTTTAATGAATCACCACCCAAAATAATTTGTTCATCTTTATCGTAAATCGCACAATCATTTGTGATAAGAGATGTTCTTCCAACAGAATCTGAGATAATATTGTAGCCTTGATCAAATCGAATATTACCAAGATAGTCGTGTATTTGGGGTGGATTTGTATCAAAATTGAATTGGATGTTATATTTGAAAAAGGGAAAGGTGTCGAAATTAATACCATAACCCATTAGCCAATTGTTATCGAATTTTTGGGAATGAATGGGGTTAACTAAAAGAAGAAAAAAGTAGAAAGAAATATTTTTCATAGCAAGACCTTTAAAAATGAAAAAAATAAGCAGGGTAATCAATTGCTGATTGCCCGCTGGCGCACAGTCTTCAACAAAAAAAGCAAAAAAATGAAAAAAAACGGCAAAGCCGCCAAACAACTCGCCATACTACAAGTTCTTCACAAAGCATTGCTGCTTGATGGCGAAATGTTCGAAAGCCTCTACGAACACGAAATGCAAGAGCATATTGCGTTTTGGACGGAAGGCATGAAAAAGGACAAAGATGATTTTGTTTTTGTCGTTACCGAAAACAACGGTCATGCTGCTATGGTGGTCATCACGAGGGAGGAGGAACTGCTTATCAATGAACCTGCGCGGGCATCTCTCAAAAAAGTTTGGCAGAAAAACTACGATGGCAACATCCGAAAACTCTTGCCCGCCATGGCTGCCGAATTGAATGCTGGGTTCTTTTCTGTCAATGGTGTGAAGGTTGTATGACCTGTTTGCGTCAGGCAACAGATGTTTGCGGACCATGCCTTTTTTACAAAAACCCCCATTTCATAAATTTTGGCCAGCGGAATTGTTTTCAGATTTCCAATTTTTCCTGCATCATAAAACCGGTGGCCAAAAGCACCGCATAATTGTTCAGCAAACAGTCCTCGATTTCTCCCGTAAACTTTTCACGAGCCATTTTTTCGAGACTTCAGCACATGATTTTGTGCTCGGCGGAAAAGTTTTTTTGGAAATATGCCCAATGGTGCTGTTGGGTTGAAAAAATTACGGCCAGTTTGAAAACCGCTCGACAAGCATTGAACCACTGCATTTTTAACAGAAAACACAGCGGCACATCATAAAAATTGAGGCAACTCAAACTTCAAAAATTCAGAAATCCCGACGACAACCACACCATCCGAGCGGCGAAATTTTTCAGATTCTGGCGTGATGACAAACGAGTGTGCAGGTTTCAAATCTTCAATGCAGTTGAAAAAACCGCGCGAGATGGCGGGCGCGTTCGAGTATTTTATTTCGATACAAACGCGCTCGTTTCGGGGTGTGACCATCAATAAATCCACTTCCGCGCCTCCCGAAGTTCGATAAAAAAAACACTCGCAGTTTTTTCCGGCAATTCGGTAAATCTGCTCAATGACATAACCTTCCCACGATGCCCCAACGGCAGGACTGGCGTACAAATCTTCGCGGTCGCGCAGCCGTGCGACGGCATGGTAAAAACCAGAATCTCGAAAATAAAACTTTGGTGTTTTTGTCAGACGTTTGCCCACATTTGCAAAAAATGGCTCCAATCGCCGGGTCAAAAATGAACCATCAAGCAAATCAAGGTAGCGCGAAATGGTTTGCCCTGCCAAATTCAAGGAGTTGCTCAGGTCAGAAATATTGAGCATCTGCCCTTGCAGATGCCCCAACATTCGAATAAAACGGAGCATATTGGTGGCATTGGCTTCTTTGCCGATAACTTTTGCCAAATCCCGTTCGATGAAAGTGGTCGAAAATTGCGAAAGCCAATTTTTGGCAAGTTCATCGTCTGGTGCCAAAAAAGCATCCGGAAAACCGCCGCGATACCAGTGCTGCCGCAAAATATTGCCCTCGTTCGACTCGATTTCAGGCAATGAAAACGGGGTCAATTCGTGGTAGGCAATGCGCCCGGCGAGCGATTCCGCAGAAATTTTGAGCAGTTCGGGCGATGCCGAACCGAGCAAAACAAATCGAGCAGGCACCCGATTTCGGTCAACCAGCGAGCGCAGCACCGGGAGCAGGTTTGGCAAAATTTGCACCTCGTCAATGATGACACATTTGTTCTCGTGCTGCAACAGGTACGTGCCCGCATCCAACAGTTTGTTGCGGTCTTCTTCCCATTCCAAATCAAGGTACAAAGTAGGTTTGCCATCGGGCAGGTGCAGGTTTTTTGCCAAAGTTGTCTTGCCCACCTGCCTCGGGCCTACGATGGCAACCACTGGGAAAAAGGCAAGGTCTGCCAATACCCTTTGAGTCTCAATGCGTTGAATCATGGGGGCGAAGATAACTTTAACCATGTAATTTTACAAGTGCACTTGCAAAATTACATGGTTAAAAATCCAAATTCGCTCAATTTCAAGGAAAATTGCTATTCCATAACCCAACATAGACAGCCGCTTTTTTTCAAACTTCTCAAGCCACAACAAGCAGGTGAGCAGCGTTGGCAATTTTTTCTGCTAATGCCTAATCCTCCAAAAAATCAATCGCCAGCCGATTGAACTCCGCCGGATGCGTTTCATAATAACCATGACCGCCGTCCCGGATAACTTCCAAACGCGAGCCTTTTATCGTTTCATTCAACCATTGATAAAGCAGTGGCGAGTGAAAATGGCTTTTGCCGCCCATAACAATCATTGTCGGGATTTTGATGGTCGGCAGCACATCGCGCCAATCCCTGCCGAGGTGGTCATTGAGCAAATTGCCCATCATTTCTTGTTGGAGGGTCTGGTTTTCGGGCTTCCCGGGCGGTCGCCAAGCGGTGAACATGTCTTTTCGGTTCGCGCTGCCAGTGAAGGTTTCGACCTCTTTTTCTGTCCAATTCGGGTCGGTGATGAGGCACGGGGCTTCGTCGCCGAGGATGTATTTCAGCACTTTTTCCTGCCCAAAAATGGAAAAATAGCACCACGAAACTGCATTGCCCATCGAATGGCCGAAGAGGTAAAACCGGTCAATCTTGGCATCGTCAATCATCTCTTTGGCATCTTTTGCGAACCGCTCGATGTGGTATCCGTGCGCGGGCGATTCGGATTGGCCCAACCAACGATAGTCCAAATTGTAAACCGTGAAATGCTTTTCCAATTCCGGGTAAATGGTGTTGAACTTGGTGACATCCTGCCCGTAGCCCGGAAAAATGACCAGCGGTTTGCCTTTTCCCGAAACCCGATAATGCAATTTCACGCCATCGGAAGTGGTGAAAAAACGGTCAACGGGCGCGGCGATTTCGGGCGTTTTTGCAAAAATTTCGGCGGGGCTGTCGGGCAGTTCCGTGATTTTCAAGTCCCGAAAATAGCCCTCCGTGCCGATGTCCACCCAAAGCCCGATGCTGCCCGATTTTGATTTGCCGAGCATTTGCGGCACGACGAACGTGGCACTTTTTTGATGGTTGATATATAGTTTTACCGACGTGCCGCTTATTTCGTAACGCATCGTAATCCATTCATCGAGCCCGACATCGGCATAACCTTCGTATTGATTTTTATATTCCGGTCTTCTTAATTTTTCAAATTTGAAATCCGGGTAAGCAAAATATTGAACGGTGTGGTTTCGGGCAAATTGATTGTCCAACCGCCCGACCCTCGGACGCAGATAAATGGACTCGAAAGCCGTGTTGTCCGCAGCAACCCGAAAGGCAAGCCCGATAAAACCTTGCGCATTTTGGAACGGCGACGGGTTTTGGACACGGCTCAACATTTTGAACTCGATGGTGCCGTTTTGCAAATCCAAACCTTTCAATTTGGCAAAATGAGGTTCGTCCACCGTGGCTTCCAATCGGTTCACGTCGAAGCCCAATTTGTCCAAATCTCGCTCGACTTTCAGGGCTTTTTTGCCATTGATTTTAGTAACCGAGGCTTTGGCGTTTGTGATTTCAAATTCTTTGCCCTCGAAATTCAGGGTTTGGGCGGTCGCGCTCCAAAAAGAGGCGGATAAAAGGAGGACGAGTACCGTGATTTTTTTCATTCTTGTAAATTTTTATTGAAAATGTTCATCATTGAATTTGAATCCCGCCATTCACATCAATCGTCGCCCCGGTGATGAAGCCCGAAAGTTCGGAAGCCAAAAAGAGGCAAGTCCCGGCGAGTTCAAGGGTTTTGCCCACCCGTTTTAATGGAATTGCGGAAACGGCCTCTGATAATTGCGCTTCCGAAAGTCCGTCCAGCATATTGGTTTCAATCATGGCCGGGCAAATCACATTGGCGCGAATACCGAGCGGCGCAAATTCCCTGGCAATGGAACGGGTCAAACTAATCACCCCGCCTTTTGAAGCGGCATAATGTGCGCCGCCGACCAATCCGCCGCCGCGTTGCGCTGCCAAAGAAGCCAGATTGACGATGACACCGCTTTTTTGTGCTTGAAAAACCTTCAAAACGCTTTTGCAGATGTTGAACGTGCCTTTGAGGTTCACGTCCAAAACAGTATCAAATTCGTGTTCTTCAATTGAAAGCATGCCGCCCGATTTTACGATGCCCGCACAATTGACCAAAGAATCAATTTTTCCAAAATGGGCAACTGCCTTTTCAATCGCCTCGTCGCAATCGTTTTTTTGAACAATATCACATTGGATTGCCAGCATTTCGGGCGCAAACCCAATTGCTGCGGCGATTGAATTGCTTATTTTTTGTTCGATTTTATCGTTCATCAATAAATCCAACAGCACCAATTTCGCGCCGTGCGCGGCAAAAAGTTCTGCCGTTGCATAACCGATGCTTCGAAGCGATGCCGCGCCCACAATCACGCAGACTTTGTTTTCCAAAAGCAAGTGGTTGTATTTATTGGGCATAATTCGACACGGCTTTTTGTTCGATTAAAGACTCAATTTCGGCGGCTGGAAAACCCAATTCCGTCAAAATTTCAAGACTGTCCCAGCCACAAGGAACTGCCGCCGAGCGAGCGGAAAGGCTTTTTCCGTCCACTTGAATGGTGGAACGAATGACCGCAGTCCGCCCTTCCGTCGGGTGGTTTTCAAAATCCAACAGCCCAACAGCCTGTAAATGAGGGTCTTTTGTCAAAGTTTCGAGCGTGTGGCAAGGCATGGCGGGCAGGTCGGCTTCCCGAAAAACGTGCAGCCATTCGGCGGTCGTTTTATTTTCCAAAGCCGCTCCCCGGACTTCGAACCATTCAAAGACATATTTTGCTCGATTGGCAATGGTGGAAAAACGGGCATCGTTCAACAATTCAGCCCTTCCTGTCACCGATAAAAAGGCTTTCACCTGCGCGTCCGTATTGATGGTAAAGGAGATGTAGCCGTCTTTCGTTTTGACGGGTTTATTGAACGGGCTCAACAAGCGGAGGTCGCCCGGGGGGCCAACTGGCGGGTCGAAACTTTGCTGCGCCAAATGTTCCTGCAAAACGACCGTTGCCATGGTCTCGAACATCGGAATTTCAAGCGTCGCGCCCTGCCCGGTTCGTTGGCGGTGCATCAAGGCAGCCATGACCGCCCCGGCGGCGATTTCGCCCACGACATGGTCGCAAATCAACAAAGGCACGTATGCGGGTTTGCCGTCGCGTGCCATGGTCAAACCCGCAATGCCCGACGCGCCCTGCAAAACGCTGTCGTAAGTTGGCAGCCCCGAATAAGGCCCGTCCGTGCCGTAACCTGTTATCAAACAATAGATTTTATCCGGAAATTTCTTTTGAATGATTTGGGCATCCAATCCCAACCGCTCCAACGCATCGGGGCGCATATTGGCGACAATGACATCGCTCCATTCGACCAATTTTTCACAGATTTCCTTGCCGCCTTGCTTTTTGAGGTCGAGGCAAATGTTGCGTTTGCCGCGGTTGAGGTGCAGGTACGCCCCGGAATGTTGACCCGTCGGCGACAAGCCGCCGAGCCCGCGCATGAGGTCGCCCGCCGGATTTTCAACTTTGATGATTTCCGCGCCGTATTGTCCGAGTCGCCAAGTGGCCACGGGACCTACCACGACGCTGGTCAAATCCAGTATTTTAATTCCTTTTAATGGTTCAAAATTCATTTCGCATCCATTATTTTAGCCGTTGCTTCGACTGCCATTTGATTGCAATCATCATAGATTTTCAATTGCCAATCCATTTCGCCACGATTCGCGGCAAGCGTCATCGGGCGGTTGCAAAACAGCGGCGCAAGGTGTTTTACTTTTATTTCCGTCAGTTTCAGCCCTAATTCTGTTCTCAAAAATTCGGTCAAAAAAAGCGTTGCCAAGCCGCCGTTCACGACCAAATCGGGAAGCCCTTCGATTTCACGTGCATAATTTTTATCCAAATGGATTTTGTGGGAGTTAAAACCGAGCGCGGAATATTGAAACAGGATTGTTTCATCTGGAATCACTTGTTTTTGAAATTCGGCTTCGCTCGGTGCGGCAATGATTTTTTCAGGGGTCACTTGACCGCTTTTTTCACCCAATAAAATATACGTCTGGGTTTCGATGATTGCCGGGGTTGGGGCAGAAACCGGGCGCAGTTCATGGTAAATCGTCACAATCGCCATGCGCCCCGAAGTGGTCGTTTTTTCGGAGATGTTTTTTATAAAACTGGTTCGTTCGACCATCGAACCAATCGCAATGTCGCCTTGATAAGCGACCGTCCTGCCGCCCAAAAGCAATCTCGGCAAGCCCAATTCAGGAATCGGGACACCCAGCCCTGGGAAACCGTCGGGGCGCAAATCCGATTTTCGGGTCTCGCCAGCCAGCAAAAAAAAGTGCCAACCACGCGGCAAAATGTCGCCTTCTGCCAACGCCGAAGCCTCCAAATCCAGCATTGCCGCCACCCGCCTGACCATTGCGGGGCTGCATGGTTCCATCACTTTTTGAGGAGGGGCGACGATTGGTTCTTGCATCGTGAACCGTTTTTACGGATTGAAAAATGGTGAAAACTAGGCAAAAAGCCGCATTTAGGAACAAAGTTACTGCAATGTTTTTAAATTTGAAAAATCATTTTCATATTTGCAACTAAATTTTGCCACTCAAATTTTGCCCATGGAGTTCAAATATCATCACATGAACCTTTGCACCGAAGATGTGCCGAGGTTGTCCAATTTTTATAAATCCATTTTCGGTTTGAACCGCATTCAGGACGAAGAACACGGCCTGACGAGCGCGGAAACGGTCAATCGTTACGACGGTCAAGTGGAGTTTTTGACCGACGGTCAGGTGGAATTTCACATCACCAAAAAGGACAACGAGACCGCTTTTCGCATGAAACAATGGATAAACCCCATCAAAAACGGCCATTTCTGTTTTCGGACAAACGATATCGAGGGCTTTAAACAGAAATTGGAAACACTCGGAATCCCGTATGCCGATTATGGTAAATGGGCTTTGGCAGGCTGGTACCAGATATTTTTTCACGACCCCGATGGCAACATCATCGAGGTGCACCAAACCGGAATGTGATTCAATTTCTATGAAAGAAAAAGAAGAAAACAGTGCTTACGCCGCCCCTGCCTTGGACAAAGGGCTTGATATTTTGGAAACGCTCTGTCAATCTGAAAATGGGCTGACGCAACAAGAAATTGCGGTTCGGCTCGGGCGGAATTTGGGCGAGATTTACCGGATGTTGAACTGTTTGGTGCAACGGAATTACGTCGCCAACCATGGCAATCTTTATTCCATCACGCCCAAAATGTTCCAGTTGTCGCATTTTCATCCGCCGACGTACCGCCTGTTGACGGAAGCCATGCCCATCATGGAGCAATTGTCGAGGGCCATTTCGTTTCCCTGCGATTTGCGGGTTTATAATAAAGGCGTACAAACCGTCATCGCCTCCATCCAACCGCCCAACGGCTTGGGTTTTATGACCCGCGTGGGGTCAGAAATTGCGGTTGCGCCCTCGGCATCGGGGCTGGTTTTGGTGGCTTTTCAAGACCCAATTATCATGGATTTGCTGATTCGGGAGAGCCTGCCGGACAAAACGGAGGCAGAAATCAACGTTTTTAAAACGGTTTTAAAAGAGGTCGCTGCGAAAGGTTTTGCTTCCATTCAAAGCAAACAGTACGCCGGGCTTCATGCCATCGCGTTCCCGATTTTGGATATTCATGGCTTCGCGGTGGCGGCGATGACGGTGCCGATGCTCGCGCGAATTGACGGGCAGGGCCAGGCAACAATAGCGGATGTCGAAGCGGCTTTGGGGAAAAGTGCGGCCGATTTGAGTAGTAAAATTGCATTGATCCGCTAAAAAACCAACCTTCTGGCATGCAAAAAATATACAAAACCCTCCTAGGCGGCTCCTCTATTTTTGGGCTGGCAGCCATCGGAACGCTGATTTTTGGGGGCAGCCTGAACGCGATGGGCATTTTCGTCATCGCCGCGCTCGTCTTTTTGGCGATTGGCGGATTGGGAAAACCCACCATCAAGCAACTCACTTTTACAATTTGGGTCATCGTGGCCGTGGCAATCGGGATGTTTTTTCCGGATTATTTCCGCCAAATCGGTGATTTCAAAATGACGAAACTCATCGTCCCGCTGATTCAGTTAATCATGTTCAGCATGGGCACGGAAATGAGTTTAAAAGATTTTGAAAGCGTTTTTAAAACGCCGAAAGCCGTTTTGATTGGTTTGGTTTGTCATTTTACGATTATGCCGATGGTGGGCGTTGCGCTTGCCACCAGTTTTGGTTTTGAACCCGAAATCGCGGCGGGCATCGTGCTGATGGGCTGTGTTCCGAGCGGTGTCACGTCCAACGTGCTGGCTTTTATTGCCAAAGCGAACCTGCCTTTGTCGGTGACCATCGCTACCGTTTCGACCTTGATTGCGCCGCTGGCAACGCCTTTTTTGATGAAAATGCTGGCTGGGCAGTTTGTGGAAATCAATTATGTGGCCATGATGCTGCACGTCGTGGAAATCATCATCGTGCCGATTTTTCTTGGGCTTGCGGTCAATAAACTCATCCGCAGCGGGGCAAAATGGATAAAATCCATCATGCCCATTTTATCCATGTGCGGCGTGTTTATGGTGGTGCTGTTGATTGTTGCGTCCGGGCGGGACGCTTTGTTGAAAATTGGCCCCTTGCTTTTTGTGGCATCCATGGTTCATCATTCGCTGGGCTATTTTTTGGGTTATTGGAGCGGCAAACTGATGAAATTGGACGAGGCGACTTGCCGAACTATTTCATTGGAAGTTGGGATGCAAAATGCGGGCCTCGCCTCCGGCATCGCGCTGCAAATGGGCAAAGTGGCGACCGTTGGCTTGGCATCCGCGATTGCTGCGCCGTGGATGACGATTTCGGGGTCTTTGTTGGCGAATTGGTGGCGGAATAGGGCGTGATGTTTTGATTTAGTTTTTCAGGAAAAACACTCTAACATCCGCGACGAGCGGATGCGGTTGTAATAGCCGTAAAAATAGATTTTCAGCAAATCAGCCGGTGAGTAGGAAGGCGCGCCCATGTGGCTGTCCTGAACGGCGCGGAACCCCAGCTTTTGCAAATCCAACGAGTTGACAAAGGCCTCGATGACGC
This sequence comes from Saprospirales bacterium, assembly GCA_031398055.1. GTDB lineage: Bacteria > Bacteroidota > Bacteroidia > Chitinophagales > Saprospiraceae > M3007. The sequence goes on from JANNMS010000115.1 coordinate 63,602, forward strand.
GCACCGGATTGTCCTCGGCTATCAAGTCCTCCAAAGGCGTGGCGAACAGGCCGTACTGTATCCGGGAAAGTCCAGTTTTTCGTGCCATTTCTTGATGATTGGTTGTGTGCCGAAAGCTATATCGTTTTCTGGTGATTCATAGCAATTTTGGACTTTTTTCTCAATCTGACGGTGGCACTCCCGCACACCGCCGCCTGCGTTGGCTTCGAGTTAGGCTTTGGCGGCGGTTGGCGGGAGTGCATTGTTCGCTGAATTTTATTTATTTCACTGATAATGAGCGTTTTATCCCGGTGGAGTGTCCTTTCTTAATTGCTCAACTTCGCCGAATGACAGTTCAGTAATCTCCATGATTTGTTCATTTGTATCTCCTCGTTTGATGCACCTCAACGCCATTTTTTTACGTTCATTCATGCGTTCTTTTTCTCTTTCTTCTTCTATTTTTTCTTTTTGTTCAATTCTAACAGTATCAGCGATGCTGGCTTCTGTATGCAGGTTGTCCAAAAACCTATTATATTGTTTTCTATCTTCATCGGGCAGGTTGTGAACTATCAGTTTTTCTCGCACGGCTTTCATCCCTTTGGCTTTAAATCCGTCCAGAACTTCATTGTTTTTGAAAAAGTATATCCATTCATCCAATGGCTCGTTGATGACATCTTTAAACCTTGTCGTTTGAATGAGATAATATTCTGGGAAAGCCTGCTGAACAGTTGGCTTTTTCAACAACTCCTGTTGTGTTTTGGTAAGTTCAAGTTCTTTTTTTGAGTGTAAGCCCGTAAAATTGGTTTGACCGATATAGATATAATCATCGCCTTTGCCCAAACCAAAGTAGATGATACTCACGGCAATCACTTTTTTAATATCAGAGTAAGGTTTGCCTACTTCCAAATATTCGGTTACTGCTTTTGATGTTCCAAAAAGCATTCGCATGAGGTAGTCCAACTCCCTCGTATTTTGGATTTCGATGATGATGTGCTCGCCTTTTGAATTTTCGGCGAACAAATCAACTCGGTTGAACTTCTCGTCTTCCTCCTCTTGGTTAGCCTCGCTCTCTAAAAGTCCTTCGATGAGGATGTCCTCCTTCAAAAGTTCAGAAAGGAAGCCTTCGAGGATGTCGAAGTTCTTTTTGTCTCGCAGCATTTTCTTCGCTGCCCAATCGAATCGGATATGCTTCTTTGCCATTTTGATAGTTTTTGTTGCAAAAGTACGAGAGCCGTTGCAAAATACTCGCACTGGCTCTCGCTTGACCTCAAATCTCTCTCGAAAAGGGTGCTTTACTTCACAATTTTGAGGCTGTCCAACTCTTTTTCGGTGACACTTGGCGGTCTTTCTCCTTTTTCAATTTTCCAGATTACCAACCTGCCAATTTTTTCGGCATCCTTTTCAGTTGCAAACTCCTTCATCAATTTTATGCACGGAATGAAAGGTTGGTCAATTATCCGCTTTTGCTTTTGGAAAATCTGGTATCCAAAGCCACCATTTTCGCTTTTGATAATTTCACATGTCAAATCTGCTCTTGTATTTTGACATGAAAAGAGAAAATTTAGGCAAGCAAACAAGACAATTGATTTGCCCAGTCAGGTCAAACGCATTAAAATTTCAAAAACCCGTAGGGTTGGCATTTAGGTAGAAAATCGAAGTGCGTTTTATTAAAAATGCCGTAGGCATGGCATTTTGGCAGCAACATTCACGGATAAAATGCCATGCCTACGGCATT
>JANNMS010000206.1:0-6655 GCA_031398055.1 Saprospirales bacterium
GAAACAGAGGGAGATGTTCGATGGACGCAGGCCAAAAGCTAAAATCCTCAAAATTCTGATTCAGACATCACTTAAAAATTTGAATTAAAAATGCTCCTGCAACTCCACCTCGCCACCCCCGCCGACTCTCCCAAAATCCAAGAACTCGCCGCAAAAATCTGGTGGGCGCACTACCCCGAAATCATTTCGGACGAGCAAATTGAGTACATGTTGGAAATGATGTACGCAGTCCCCGTTTTGCAAAAACAGATGGCCGACGGGCAGGTTTTTAGAATGGTAATCCTTGAAAATCAAGCGATTGGCTACATTGCCACGACCAAAATGGGCGACGGGAAATATTTTCTCAACAAATTTTACATCGAAAAAACGGAGCAGGGGCGCGGCATCGGACAGGCGGTTTTTGAAATGGTTTTGGCCGAAATCCCGGACTGGTCAGAAATGCGGCTGGTCGTGAACCGTCGCAATTTTCGCAGCGTCAATTTTTATTTTAAAATGGGTTTCATCATCGAAAAACTGGTGGACACGCCGTTCGGCCCCAATTATGTCATGGATGATTTCCAGATGTTGTTGAAAAAATAAGGCGCAACCGTCGTGGGTGTTTCCGCAAATTTTCAAACCCTGTTTTTCCCAAAACCGAAATTGCCGTTGCCCAGGCATCGTCGCTCGTCGCGTTTTTTTTATTTGTCCATATTTTTTGCAAATGCTTGATAGTTTCAAAGATTACATATTTTTATTTTAAAATACTGTTTTTTATGGTGTTCTAAAATCGAATATTACCAAAGTGGCTACTTGACAAAACATTTTTTATGGTGCAGTTTTGCAATGCTAACCATTTTTTATCACCCTCAAATACAAATTTTTGTATGAAAGATTCAATTTACCTCGCGTCCTCGCGTCCTCGCGTCCTCGTCACGATTAAATTTCTTCTGATGATGACGATTTTACGAACTACGCTTCCGAACCTCGCCGCCCAAATTCCGGATTGCGGCAACTTGCCATCTTTTCCCATCCATTTGAACAACCAAACAATTGCAAATGCCACCGTTTACAACACGCAAAACATCAGGATTTCCGGAACGGTAAATTTCAACGCCTCCGTTTCCATGTTTGGGTGTACGGTGCTTATGGATCCGAACGCTACGCTCAATGTAAACGCTGGGATGTTCACGGCCAGAAACAATGCAAATGGAACCCAGACGGTCTTTTTTGGCTGCACTTCGATGTGGAACACGATCAATATTCACAACTCTGCCGGAATTGACATGAGAAATTGCATTGTCCAAGATGCCCAACGTGCGTTGACTTTTTTCAACAATTTCGACAATGCGGGGTCAATCATTCAAGACAATTTGTTTCGCAGAAATCTGGTTTCCATCGGCGCAACCAATGTGCTGAATCTCACTTTCACAACTTTTAGCGGAAATACCTTCACCGGAATTGCCCCAGTACAACATGGGATACCAGCCCTACCGCCTTTCAATTTGACCACCGGGAACATGACGGGGATAGTTTTGAGCACTGCCACGGGGACGCTCGGCACAGCTGGCTTGGTGAACACTTTTCAGTTTTTGGGCACAGGTATTCGCATGACAAACCGCTCAGTCATTACGGTGAACAATTGCAATTTCACGGATCAACGGATTTCCGGGCAAGTTTCATCAATCAACGGGGGCACTGGTATTTATTCCGAAAGGTCATTTTTGACCATCCAACACATTTTCAGCGGGGATGCCAGTTGCACATTTACCAGAAACGGAAGCGGGATTGTTTCGTCGAGGACGGCTGGCCTGACGGTGAGAAATGCCATTTTTAATCAACAAAGTTTTACAGACATCGAAGTACGAAGTTCAACTATTAATCATACCGTCGAAATAACTGACAATACCATGAACTTGGGGATAATTACTGGCCAGTCCATTTTTTACAACCGCGCAGGCCAAACTGGGCTTGTTCACTCCCGGATCATCAACAATGCAATAAACCTGCCCGCCCAGACTGCTGGCAGGATACCTTCGAATATTCGTTTGATAAATGTCAATACTCAACCCGGAGCGTTTGATCAATCCATCATTGCTGACAACGAGTTGATTTGTTCGTATGGCAACCCGACAGTTGGAAATCCTGTTTCCATTGACGGTATTTGGGTGAGCGGCACAGCAGATAGGTATCAAATTTCCGGAAATACGATTAGTTATGTGGCGGCCGGGCCACCTCGAACAGATGTTTTTGGTGTCGGAATTGGTATGGTGACCAATGATGGGCAGGGAAATATCATCGGGCCGAACAACACGATAAATACCAATAATTTTGGCCTCAACGATGGCACGGATGCATGGTTCCGGTGCGGTATTCACACCGATCGAAGCCAAAATACCTGGGTTTGCAAAAACAACATCAACAACCCAAGAAATGGATATCATTTTATTGGCAACTGCCTGAACGGGGAATGGGGCAGGAACATCATTGGTTACGCAAACTTTGGGCTGGCGATGCATGATATCCAATACCCAAACCAGCAATATCGAATGAATGAGTGGCAGTCGGGGTTTTACAATAACCACAGCGTTTTAATAGAAGGAACAGCCAATCTTCCATGGAGGGTTGACCCAAATATACCTTTTAATGTGGCACCAACGGGTTTGTTTCCGGCATTGCCTCCGTATGTCGAAGTTGGAGGTCTTGTATTTCAATCATTTATACAAAATGGCGGAGTTTCACAATCATTTTGCGAGGGCGTCCTTCCGCCCACCGGAGGTTTTGAAGATCCACCCACCGATGAGCATGCCGAAAATTATGTGCATGGGTCGTACACTTTTGGCAACACGACCATCAAAAAAGATTTCGAACGGGACTTGCTTTTTCAAATGATCCGCTTCCCAAATTCATTTATTAACAATGCCACCGCACAAGAATACTACGACGAAAACGAAGGCAACACGTTTTGGAATTTTGCCCAAGCCGAATGGCTCCTGCACGATGCCAATTACATTTCTCAAACTGACCAATCCGAATTGGACAATTTGCACACTGCCATCCGGGAAATCGTTGACAGCCTCACCCAAATCGAGATTTTGGAAGGGCAAAACTTGAATTCCACCGAACCGACTTTGCAAACATCAAAAACCCAATTGCTCGCCCAACTGGCAACTTTAAACAGTGAAATGGAGACTTTGCAAACAGAAATTGAAACGGAGCGGCTTGTAAAATTGGAAACGGCACAAAATTTCATCAACGACCTTTCCGAAAACGAGGATTGGGAATCCAATTTCAAAACCATTTTTTATTTGAAAGCCAAGCAATCAGCAAACGAAGATTGGACATCGGGAGACACGATTTTGCTCCGCAACATTGCTTATTCTTGCGAGGAAACGGGCGGAAAAGCGGTAACGATTGCCCGCGAAATGTTGCCCGCCCCAGAATCTTACAGTTTTGTCCGGGAACTCGCCGACCCAAACTGCGGCGGCTCGAAACCAGCAGCGGAATCCGAAATCCAAACAAATTTGGAGGTTTTGCTCAAACCAAACCCAGCCAATGATCGGATGTTGGTCGAGTTGCCACTTGCATTTACCGGAGTTTTAGAAGTTTTAAATGCTGCGGGGATACGGGTTTTTTCAAGACAACTTGATGCAGCAAAAGATTTTGAAATTTCAACTGCCAATTTCCCCACTGGCCTGTATTTTCTGAGGTTGAAAACCGAAACTGCAAGTGCCGGGGCTATCAAGTTCATAGTTTCTCACTGATTTTTTTATGTTTTCATCGGTCAGGGTGTCGTGCATTGTACACGCCCTGACTGCTTTTTATTTCACCTTCTCAATTGAAATTCAATGTTTAAATATATTTTTTGCCTAATTTTTTTTCTTTTATCATACAATTCCGACGCCCAAGCCCAATCTAAACGTGACTATACATGGATTTTAGGAGGAAGCACAGCAATTCCAGGTGTGCCAACTTTGGGCGTTAATGGCGGGATGATGCTTGATTTTCATCAAAATCCACCTCACTTAGATACTTTTGACATTTACACAATTGGTATTTTAGGAATTGCAAATGATGAGCAGGGAAATCTACAATTTTATTCATCTGGCTGTAATGTTTTCAATAAAAACCACGAAATCATGGACGGTGGCGCGGATATTTTCCTGCCCGGAGGTTTCAATGCAGAGTGGCGGTGCGACACAAAAACTGATCCCTACCCTGCCTTATTAAATTTATGGGGCAGCACCGTCGTCCTGCCAATTCCCGAAAGCGACAGTCGCTACCTGCTTTTTCAAACCCGAATGATGGTGCCGCCTACTTCGGGCAGATCTATCCTCGACACCTATTACTATACTGAAATTGACATGGCCGAAAACAACGGCTTGGGCAAGGTGGTCAAAAAACATCAAGTCGTCATTGCCAATGACAGCCTGCACGACATGGTATCAGCCGTCCGGCACGGCAACGGACGGGATTGGTGGATCGTGATGCCGCGCGGCACGGAAAGGCAGTTTTGGATGATTCCGGTGACACCGGACGGTATCGGGACGCCCGTTTTGCGGACACTGCCCAATCAGGAAAAATTCACGCTGCTGCAAATAATAAACCCTGACGTAATACCCCCCGAATATGGCCCCCTTGACGAATACATGGTGGAACAGTGGGGCGGTGAGGCCAATTTTTCGCCCGACGGCTCAAAATACTGCCGGATTGTACCCGGCAACGGAGTCGAAATCTTCGATTTTGACCGTTGCACCGCCAACATGACCCTGCGGCGAACCATCCCGATGCCGCCAGATTCGCTTTATATCAAGGCCAAAACGCACATTCAGGCTTGTGGACTGGTGGTTTCGCCCAACAACCGCTACCTATATTTTAACAACAATCTTTCGATGTTCCAATTTGATTTGAGCGAAGACAGTCTCGAACATGGTGGCTACGAATTTATCCAATATTTTGATTTTCACTACGACCCCTTCGGTTCCCACTTTTTTCACATGAGAAATGCACCCGACGGCAAAATTTACGGAAACTCGTCCAACAGTGTACGGGTCATGCACACCATCCACCAGCCAAACTTGAAAGGAAAGGATTGTCAATTCGAGCAGCACGCCCTGAATTTTCCGAGGTACAATCACAGCCTGTTTCCATATTTCCCCAATTTCAGGCTGGGCAAATTGGCGGGCAGCCCCTGCGACCCGACCATCGGCACCAAGCTGCCGGAAAGATTTGACAAAATTGAAATTTTCCCCAACCCTGCGGATGATTTTGTAAAAATCAGGCTCCCGTTTCCATTCGATGGCCGGGTGGAATTGGCGGATGTTTCGGGAAAAATTTTGCATGGATTCGAGGCTGGCGGAAGGGAGGAGTTTTCGTTGTCAACTTTGGATTTGGCGGCAGGTTTGTATTTTTTGAAATTAAAAACTGCCGAAGGCTTTTCAAAAACTTACAAATTCAATGTTGTTCATTGATCTTGGATGGATAAATTAGGGTTTTGAACTTTCCGAAAAAATAACGCGCAACCGTCGCGGCTTTTTTTTCAAATTTTCAAAACCCATTTTCCCCAAAACCGAAATTGCCGTTGCCCAGGCATCGGCAGTCGTCGCGTTTTTTGCCTGTACCGTGACCAAAATCGAATAGGTCATTGCCCAACCCGTCCGCGGGTCATAAATGTGGCTGTATTTTTTTCCACCAAATTCAAAAAAACGGGTCGTCGCACCGGAAGTCGTGATGCCGCAGTTTCTTAAAATTAGTGATTGGTTATTGGGGATTTGGTTATTCGGCTTCGCTGGCCAACCAATTTCCCAATTACCAATTCCCAAATAACCAATTTCCCAACCCATTTTTCCGGGCGGCGGGTCGCCGATTGCGATGTCCCCGCCAGCGTCGGCGAGGGCACGGCGGATGCCATATTTTTTCAAAATTTTCAAACATTCGTCCGCAGCGTAGCCTTGTCCGATGCCTCCAAAATCGAGCAGCAAACCTGCTTTTTCGAGCCGAACGGATTTTGTTTTTTTGAAAAAAGTGATGTTTTGAAAACCTGATTTTTGTCGCGCCTCCTCGATTTTTGAGGAATCTGGCAACTCACCGAGCCGCCGCGCGCGCCGCCAAATTTTTGAAAAATTGCCGCAAGTCGCATCGAACGCGCCCTCGCTTTTTTTTGAAAAATGAACGCTCAACTTCAAAACTTGCCACAAATCATCCGAAATTTTGACTTTTTGCCCCGTTCCGGCGGTCGCGGCGAGCCGATTCGTTTCGCTGTCTGGCAAATAATCAGACAAAATTTGATTCAACGTGTCCACGCGGTCAAAAACCTTCCGGGCGATTTTGGCAGCCGCGGAGTCATTTTTTTCGGCAAAAAAAATCAAGCGGAAAGTCGTGCCCATTTGCGGATGCGAAAATTCGTACCGCTCGTTTTGCTGGGCAAAAAGGGTTTGAGTGAAAAGAAAAAAGGATAGAATTTTAAAAAACTGAAACATACTAATTTCGGCTTCAAAAGACCTCGGAGAGGTCAAACGTTGGTAGAAATTGCGTTCGACCGAGCAGGTTCCCGCTGCCGTGCACGAGCTCGCGCAGCGGTGACCCGAGGATGTCGAAGGGCATGTGCTGGAGGCCGCCGTCCTCGAGCAGGAACTGGCGCGAGAAGGCCAGCGGCCGGCCGAAGGGATCGCTGCCACCG
>JANNMS010000229.1:0-30413 GCA_031398055.1 Saprospirales bacterium
TCTGTGTTTGAAAATCTGTGGCATCTGTGTTCCAACAATCCCCAATAAAAAATTTAGAATTTCACCGTCACCCCACCTTTTAACCAAAACGGTGTGCCCGGCGTAAAATGAATTTCCTCGACTGGCGCGGCCTCGTTTTTCAGGCGGCTTTCGGTGGCAAATTGCGCTTCTTTCCATTTTACATTTCCCAAATTTTGGGCAGAAAGCGAAAATTCAAAAGGCTGGTTTCCATTTTTAAATTTTGGAAAATAAGCCAATGTCGCATCAAAAATACTCCATCCTTCGGCCACGATACTATTGTTTTCATTGGCCGGACGGTCGGCGAGGTAGCGATATCGAAGACTTGCTGAAAAATTATTTTGCTTGATTGAAACCCCACCAATCGCCGTGCGAAGTGGCGCGAGTGGGATGTTATTTTCACTTTCCGGCACATCCAACGCCTCGGGAAAAGTTTGGTTAAAATCTGCATCAAAATAAAGCCACGACGCAGCCTGCCACCTCGCCCCGACATCAAAACCGCGCCGCAAAGTTTTTCCGCCCGGCTCGACGACGCCCGCATCGCCGACGTAAACAAATTCTTGATCCAGCGAAAGTTGCCAAACACCCGCCGAAACGAGCAATTTTGGGGTCGGTTTTAAATAAATATTGAGTTCGTGACCCCACGCCGCCGGCAAAATTTTGTCCGCCGAGCGTTCCAAAACCACCCGCGTGTCGTTCGAGTGAAAACCTTTTCCCGACAAAATGGCCACCCGCAAATTGGGTAAAATCTGATAATCCAAATGAAATTTTGGGCTGACCAAACTTTTCGACTGCGAATTAAAAGCCGTCGTGTCCAGCCGATTTTGGTACGAAAACAAAAACTGGTCGAACCGCAGCCCCGCGCCGAAAGTCAATTTATCGGAAAGAAAAATTTTCGCATCCGACCACGCCGCGGCGTTGATTTCTTCGACATTTCCAAAAGCCAATTGTTCGAGGGTCGTCCGGCGGTTTTTCGTGCGGCTCAATTCGTCGTCCGCCACGTCGTCGTATCGAATATCGAGGCCAGCGGCGGCGGTGAAATTTTTTCCAAAAACATGGTTTTGATGCTCTGCCGAAAATTTGTAGCCGTACAAATTGCGGTCTTCCCGCTGCCTGATTTCATCGCCGTTCACCGGGTCTTCCAAGAAAAAAGTGAAATTTGAATACAGTTCAAAATCATACTTCGAGTAGTACAACTGGTTCTTGATCAATGTGTTACGGCTAAAACTGTACACGTGCTGGACGTTCAAATTCGTGCGGCTTGTTGCTCCGCCCTCTGTCGAATCGATCGCCCCAAACCAATCCAAATGCCCGGCCTCGACCTCGCGCAACGGAATTTGACCGGAGGCCAACCAATTGCTGTTCAGCCGCGACGCGGAAATGGTGAGCGACTGTTTTTCGTCGGGCAGGTAGCGGTATTTTGTAAAAAAATTGAGCCGTTTGAAATTTTGCGATGCCTGAAAATAGCCATCCGAGTAGTTCAATTCCGCTGCGACGTAGGCCGAACTGCCCCGTGCCGCCGCTTTTTTTCCCAATAAATCGAGCGCGGCAACGGTACGAAAAGTGTTGAACTGGCCGGTTTCCAATTTGACAAAATTTTCGCGCAGCGCGTCCTGGGTTTCAAAACGGACAAAACCAGCGGTGGCAAAATTGCCGGTGCGCGCATCGTACGTACCTTTTTGAAAATCAACCTTTTGTATCAATTCGGGGATGATAAAATGCAGATCGGCGTAGCCCTGGCCGTGCGCGTGCGACACCATATTTACGGGAATTCCGTCGGCAAAAAGTGCGATGTCCGTGCCGTGGTCGATGTCAAAACCGCGCAAAAAAATCTGCTCGGCCTTGCCGCCGCCCGCGTGCTGCGCGATGACGAGGCCGGGGACAAATCGCAAAACATCCTGCGAAGTTTGGACGGGGCGGAGTTTGATGTCGGCGGAATTGATGACGGCAAGCGGGTCGGATTTTCGCTCGCTGATTTCCACGTCGCGGAGGTCGAGTCGGGCCGGGCGCATTTCAAATTTTACGGAAACCGTTTCGTGATTGGGCAACGTAACTCGTTGTGTATCAACCTCAAAACCTATAAAACTGACCCGCAAGGTATATTTTCCGCCCGGCAAATCGGTGAAATTGAAAACACCAAGTTCGTTTGCCACCATCGTTTGATTGGTTTCGAGGAGGCGGACGACTGCGCCGGGAAGTTCCAAATTGCTTCCGATTTCGGCGACCATTCCAGTAATTGTGCCGCCATGGTCATTCGGATTTGCCTGCGCAAATTGAAAAATGAAGGCGAGAAAAAGGAGGAGAAAAGTTTTTTTCATCTTGAAAATCAGGATTGAAATTTTTTTAGAAAATATTACCTGTCCAACTTACGAGTTTTGGGCAAATTTTGATTTTCAATTTCTAAAAAAAACTTTTGGCAAAATGTTTCCAGAAAACCGCCTATTCAAAATCAACGATTACAGGCATATGGTCGCTTAAACTTATCCAATCTTTATATTCACCAACCTCAACTTTTCTTAACCGCGTTATCATATCTTTTGACGCAAAACAATAGTCAATGTGGTAAGGCTTATTTTCATGGCGGTACAAAAAAAATGTTTGGTGCTTTTCGTTTCCTTGTTTCTGTTCAAAGTATTTATGATAAGTGCTTTCTATTCCTTTATTTGCTAAAATATCAACGACAGTTGTATGATTTGCTTCGCGTTTTGGTTTGTCCCAAATAGAATTGCTATTGAAATCTCCAATCAATAAAGTCCTATCCTTAATTAATTTATCTTGATAAAGATTTATGGCTTTCCAAATTTGCCCGACATATTGAAACTTGCGGTCTTGTGGATTATTAGCACAAATTGCAAAAACTGTATAACTTTCCTTGTCATTTGATATAGATAAAGGCAAAATCACTTTAAACGTCTCTTCATGATAGTCCAATAATTTTATCTTAAAATCTGTGAAAGAAAACACACCCAAACCTTGATTTACATTATCACCAAACCAATAAAATTCGTTGTAAACTCTATCTTCTAATTTAAATTTATCAGGATGTTCGCACTCTGGAACAACCAATATATCAGGCTTAAAATCTTTAATAAATTTGGCTTTATTTCTAAATGCTCTGTTGCAATTCCAAGTAATAACTTTTAACATTATCCATTATCAGTTTAATCGAGTTCTTATTCATTTATGGCTAAAATTTTAACCAAAGGAAAACCATAAATGAATAAGAACTATTGATTTTTGAGCACAAAATTATTACCGCACGACTCGCACAAAAAACGCCTCTTCATCAAGTTGAATTTTCAAAGTTAACCCGTCAGACGGGCTTTCCCCGCACGAAAAATTGAAGAACATTTGGTGAGTTGATTTTGAAAAAAAAATGCCCGACAGGTTTTGAAAACTTGCCGGGCAAAAAATCTTTATAAAAATTTATTTCAGTTCAAAAATCTTATTTCATAACCGCCTTCACCTCATTAATAACATACGCCTCAACGATGTCGCCAACTTTGATATCATTGAAATTTTTGATGGTCAGACCGCACTCCATGTTGTTCTTGACCTCTTTTGCGTCTTCCTTGAAACGTTTGAGCGAGCCAAGTTCGGCATTGGTCTGGGTGTTGCCCGGATAAACGACGATGCCGTCGCGGATGATTCGGACGTAATTGTTGCGAGCAATTTTGCCCTCCGTAACGTAGCAGCCCGCGATGGTGCCGATTTTCGAGATTTTATAGACCTCGCGCACCTCGACTTGACCCAAGATTTCCTCTTCTTTTGTCGGCTCCAACATGCCTTCGATGGCGGCTTGGATTTCTTCGATAGCCTCGTAAATGATGGAGTACATCTTGATTTCGACGCCTTCTTTTTCCGCCAATTTCCGAGCGGTGAGCGACGGGCGAACTTGGAAACCAATCACAATCGCATCCGAAGCGGAGGCCAACATGATATCGGAATCCACAATTTGACCGACGCCTTTGTGAATCACGCTCACCGAAACTTTTTCGATGGCCAGTTTTATCAACGAATCGCTCAACGCCTCAACCGAGCCGTCCACGTCGCCTTTGACAATCAATTTCAATTCTTTGAAATTTCCGAGTGCCAAACGGCGTCCGATTTCTTCCAAAGAAATACGTTTCGTGGCGCGGTTGGCCTGCTCGCGGATAATTTGCGAACGTTTGATTGCGATTTCACGCGCTTCGCCTTCCGTGGCGGTCTCTTTTATCTTTTCACCTGCCTGCGGTGCGCCGGGCAAACCCAACACCAAAACGGGCTGGGCTGGGCCAGCAGACGTGACCCGTTGGCCACGTTCGTTGAAAAGAGCTTTCACTTTTCCGGCGTATTCTCCGGCGATGATGGGGTCGCCTTCGTTCAACGTGCCGTTTTCCACCAAAATTTTGCAAACGTAGCCACGTCCTTTGTCCAACGATGCTTCCAAAACAGTACCGTTTGCACGGCGGTTTGGGTTGGCTTTGAGTTCCAAAAGTTCGGCTTCGAGCAGTACTTTTTCGAGGAGTTTGTCAATATTGGTGCCTTGTTTCGCAGAAATGTCTTGGCTTTGGATTTTTCCGCCCCATGCTTCGACGAGGAGATTCATCTGCGCCAGTTCATTTTTGATGCGTTCTGGATCGGCACCTGGCTTGTCAATTTTATTTATCGCAAAAACGATGGGCACGTTTGCCGCCTGCGCATGGCTGATTGCTTCGCGGGTTTGCGGCATGATATTATCGTCTGCTGCGACCACGATGATGGCAATGTCGGTAACTTTTGCGCCCCGCGCACGCATGGCTGTAAATGCTTCGTGGCCGGGCGTGTCCAAAAAGGTGATTTTTGATTCCGGTTTGTCGGGGTAGGCCAAAACTTCGTAAGCCCCGATGTGCTGGGTGATGCCACCCGCCTCGCCTTCGGCCACATTTGTGCGGCGGATAAAGTCGAGGAGCGAGGTTTTTCCATGGTCAACGTGACCCATGACCGTGACAATTGGCTGGCGCGGGCGCAAATCTTTCGGGTCGTCAATTTCCTCTTCGACCACTTCGACTTGCTCTTCGGCGGAGATAAATTTCACCTCAAAACCAAACTCGCTGGCCACGACTTCGATAATTTCCGCATCCAAACGTTGGTTGATGGAAACGAAAATGCCGAGCGACATACAAACTTTGATGATGTCCGCTGGGCGTTTGTCCATCAAACTGGCGAGGTCGGAAACCGAAATGAACTCGGTTACATTCAACACATTTTCGCCGTCCCGGAGGGCTTGGTCGGCAACTTCCTGCCGTTCGCGCATCACGTCGCGTTTGTCGCGGCGTACTTTTTGGCGTTTTCGGCTGGCTCCTGCACCCATCCGAGCCATTGTTTGGCGGATTTTATCTTCGAGTTCTTTTTGTGTAACTTCTCTTGGTGCGCCGGGCGCGCCTGTTCCTGTGCCAGGGGCTGGACGGTTTTGACCTTGATATCCACCTTGTCCGCCGCTGCGATTTTGGCCTTGATAACCACCACCTTGGCCGCCTGTGCGATTTTGGCCTTGATAACCTTGGCCTGTTCCGCCGCCCTGCTGGCCTTGACCTTGGCCGCCCGTGCGATTTTGGCCGCCCGCCTGACCTTGATTTTGACCACCTTGACCTTGATGTCCTTGCTGGCTTTGACCTTGTCCGCCGCCACGATTATCGCGGTGACCGCCACCGCCGCCGAGTTGTCCGGTCAACGATTTTTGGATGGTTTCGGCAGTGATTGGGTTTTGGATTTTTTTGCGCTTGCGCTTGCGGCGTGCTTCCTCGGAAAGATTTCCGCCCGCCTGATTTTGGCCGCCCGGTTGGTTGGTTTGATTTTGGCCGCCGGGCTGATTTTGCCCTTGTTGATTAACGCCCGGATTTTGTCCACCGCGAAAATCTCCGCCGCGACGGTCGCCACCACCTTGATTTTGACCACCGCGATTTTCACCGCTGCCCTGATTTTGGCCACCACGATTTTCACCGCCGCTCTGATTTTGGCCACCTTGGCCTTGGCCGGCAACACGATTGTCGCGGTTTCCACCGCCGCCACGGTTATCGCGTCCGCCGCGATTGTCGCGGTTTTGCGGGTTGGTTGGCCCGGTGCCTTGTGCCTGTTCTCTGAAACGGTTGGTGTCAACTTTTCCCAAAATTTTCAAACCGCGCAGCGTCGGCGTGATGCCACGGTGCAATTCTGGTTCGCCACTTCCTGCCTCGCCGACGGGCGGTTCGACTGGTGTTTCCACTGGTTTTTGGGGTGGTGTGGGCTGAGGTTTTTCCGTTTGATGGGTTGGTTTTTCCGTTTGCTGCGGAGGTCTTTCTGTTTGCGGAGTTGGTTTTTCCGCAATTTCAGCAGCCGGTTTTTCTGTTTTACGAGGTTCGGCAGCGGGCGCAGGTTTTGCGGGCTGCACGGGTTTGGGCGGATTGAGGTCGATTTTTCCGACCACCCGGAGTTGGGGCAGTTCCCTTCTGACAATTTCTTCAACCTTTTTTTCTTCCGCCGGAGGAGCAGCCGGAGGTTCAGGTTTTGGAGCGGGCGGGCGTAAATCGGGCAAATTTCCGCCCGGTCTACCCAAATTAAAGCCACCGCCGCCACTTCCATGCAAGGAAATGGGGTCTTTTTTCAAAACCGGACGGGCAAGTTTTTCAGCTTCTTGTTTGATAGCCAAGTCGCGCTGGAACTCTCTTTGAAGCACCGAAATCATTTCGTTGGTGACTTCTGCGGTGGGTTTTTCCTCAATTTCTGGGAAACCGTTGGAGCGCAAGGCTGCCACAATGGAGTGCAGTCCTACATTAAAATCTCTGGCTACCGTAATTAATTTTAAAGCCATTCAGTGGTTTTACCTAAAAGAAAAATAATTTTTTTGTTCAATTTTTTACCGCTGAATTGCGGAGGACGACGGATCGCCCGGTGGATTTAAAGTATTAGAAGGCTGAAATATTTAAATGAAAAAATATTGGTTGACTGGGATTTTTTCAAAAGGCCGACAAAGGTATATTAACATTTGCTATTTTGGATTTGAGATTTACGATTTGTGCAAAGGCATTTTGTGAATCTTTTGCTTTTGCCCAAATCGTAAATTTCAAATCCAAAACCCGCTGTCCAATTTATGCAGGTTCTTGTGCCGTCGCTTCGTCAAATTCCCTGCGCAAAATGCTCAAAACGTGCTGCACCGTTTCTTCTTCCAAATCCGTCCGGCGAATCAATTCTTCTTCGCTGAGTTCCAAAACTTGCCGCGCCGTGTCGCAACCGATATTTTTGAACGCTTCCAAAACCCAAGCGTCGATTTCATCTTTGAATTCTTCCAAATCCACGTCGTCGATTTCGTACTCGGCCTGATTTCGGTAAACGTCAATTTCGTAACCCGTCAATTTCGTCGCCAATTTGATGTTCGAACCTGCTTTTCCGATCGCCAAACTCACTTGGTCGGGTTCGAGATAAACCGCAACTCTTTTGTTATCGTGGTCAATATCAATGTTCGTAATCCGCGCCGGGGTCAACGAACGTTGGATAAACAACGGCAAATTGGTCGTATAATTGATGATATCGATGTTTTCGTTCCGCAACTCGCGCACGATTCCATGAATCCGGCTGCCTTTCATCCCGACGCAAGCACCGACCGGGTCGACGCGTTCGTCGTGGCTTTCGACCGCCACTTTTGCACGTTCACCAGGCAGGCGGACGATGTTTTTGATTTCAATCACACCGTCCTCGATTTCAGGAACTTCTTGATATAAAAGTTTTTCCAAAAACCCAGAATCCGTGCGGCTGAGCATAATTATCGGCAAATTGTTCCGCATTTCCACCTTTTTGATGATGGCGCGAACCATATCGCCTTTCCGGTAAAAATCGCCTTTTATCATTTCGGTGCGCGGCAAAACGAGTTCATTTCCGGTCGCGTCGTCCAAAACAAGGATTTCTTTTTTCATAATTTGGCTGACCTCGGAGGTCACCATCTCGCCAACCCGCTCGGAATATTTTCTGAAAATTTCGTCTTTTTCCAATTCCATAATCCTTCCAGTCAAAGTTTGACGCGCAGCCATAATTGCCCGGCGGCCAAAATCTTCGATGCCCAATTGCTCGTAACATTCCTCGCCGATGTCCAATTTCGAATCCACCAAACGCGCCTCGGACAGCGAAACCTGCGACCGCTCGTCGGTGACCTCGCCATCTTCCACGACTTCGCGCCGCCGCCAAATTTCGAGGTCGCCTTTTTGCGTGTTGACGATGACATCAAAATTGTCGTCAGTCTCGAATTTCTTTTTAATCAAAGTGCGGAAAACGTCTTCCAACACCCGCACCATCGTGGGTCGCTCAATATTTTTGCCTGTTTTAAATTCAGCAAAAACTTCTACCAAGTTGACCATTTTATTTAGTTATTAGTTGTGAGAGATTAGAGTTTAGCAAAATTTCTATTTTTTGAAAACATAGAAATTCTATCCATTTTAAAAGACAATTTTCACGACCGTCTTTTCTATTTTTTCAAAAGGAATCACATCCAGCACCGTGCTGACCACGTTTTTCTTACCGATTTTTTCTTTCACCTGATATTCAATCGTGATTTTTTCATCGTCGACAGCCAGTAAAATTCCAGTTTTTTGGGTTTTGTCGAGCAAAGTAACTGTCACCGTGCGGCCAATATTTTTGACAAATTGGCGGACAAATTTCAAAGGCCTGCCGATGCCCGGGCTGCTCACTTCCAAAACGTATTTCTCTGTCAACCAACCGTTTACGTCCAAATGACTTTCCAAAAAACGAGACATTTTTTGGCATCTTTCAAAAGACAGACCCGTATCGGAATCCATAAAAACGTTCAAACGATTGCCCGGTTTCAGTTCGATTTCGACCGTGAAACAATCGGCAAACATCTCGTCCGAAGTATATTTTTCGTCGAGCAGCGCGGCGATGCGTTCAGTTAATTCCATTAAAAAACGATATTGGTTGATATTGGGAGATTGAGGTATTTTGTTGAAAATCAGGAAGTTGCGAGTCAATATTCAAATATCCCAATATCAATTAATATCCCAATAACCACAAATAAAAAAGGGAACCGTTGGCTCCCTCTTTCGAGTGTGAATCCTAAAATTCTGGGTCAAAGGTAGAAATAGATTTTGAATTTTTTCAAAAATGAATTAATTGACCAAAGCGCGAAAGGCTCGCCACAACTTATTGTGGTCGAGCCTTCGGGTATAAAACCATGGATTCCTGCCGAGGTTGGTTGATTGGTTATTGGGAAATTGGGCAATTGGTAAACTAATAACCAATTGCCCAATAACCAATAACTAAAAATGGACATATCCCGAAACTGCATTTTTGAACGCCGCATCGCGCCTCAATTTTTCAAAAGCAGTATCAATTTTCAGCCGTTCCGGAAATGGGTAGCCATTTTCAAAAGCATCCAAAACTGCCGCGGTCGCCTCCGTTTTTTTGCCCTGCGCGGCCAAAATCCTTGCCCAATCGTACTTCGCTGCCGGGTCGTTCGGAAATTTTTCGGTGGCGCGTTTTCCAAAATCCTCGGCCTGCGTCGGCGAATCGAGCATCAAATACAGATGGACGAGGTTCGAAAAAACACGTGGCTCTTTGGCTGCTGTGTTCCTCAAATTCAACAATTTTTCTTCCGCCTCGTCATAATTTCCCTGCAAAGCGAGGGCGAGCGCGGCATTGGCTTTTGCCACAGGTTCGTTCGGAAATTGTTTTCCAATTTTTTGATAAATCACTGCCGCCGCCGCGTCACCTGAAAAAAGCAAACGGTCGGCAGTCAAAGTTTGCGCGGCCAATTCATCTTTTTCACCGTTCGAACCGACGCGCTCGTCCAATTCATCTGGTTTCATGTTTTTGTTCAGCCGTTCAGTCGCCATCGTAATTCCTGAATAAACAGCCTCCCAATTTGGCGAAAGCACCCGCGCCCGCGCAAAATAATTCAGCCCTCGCTGCGGGTCGTTCAAACCCCAAGTGTACAATTCACCTATCAAAACGTGCAAATACGAGGTCCCCGGACTTTCTGCGAGCATCAATTCCGCTTTTTGAATCAGTGATTGCGGGTCAATCGTGTTCTTGTTTTTTTTGTAATTGTCCACTGCCAACAAGCCTTCGAGGAAGACCATTTTGGCTTGCAGGGTTTTGATTTGGAAGTTTTTGTCCCCCAAAATCAGGGCAGTTTTCTCAAAAAAAGTTTTGGCTTGTTGAATTTTGACTCGAAAATCTTCGGTCATCGCGAGCGGTTTTCCAGTTTGAAACATGATTGCGTCGTTAAAAATCCGCTGTCCGCGCTGCCCCAATTCTGCCGCGAGGTCAAGACCGGCGCGAGCTGTGAGCGGGTGGTTTGGTGCTTGTTCTTGCATTTTTTTGTAAAAATCGCAAGCACTTCCGCCGCGAGGTTCCATCAAAAAACCTTTGTGCAAAGCCTTTTCCATTTCCAAAAGCGTTGCTTTTGCGGCAGTGGGAAGTATCAAAGTATCTTTTTTGTTGCCCGATTTTTGATTGTCCTTCGTCACATAACCCATCGCGCCGCCTTGCGAGGACGAAATTTGCTGCTTGACGGCAGCCAAAGTTGAGCCATCCACCGAAGCCAAAACTTCGCCACGGCTGCCAAAAAACATCGGAGTTTGATTACCCGGCGCAACGTCCGCCGGGACTTTGTCTTCCAAAAAACGACCGATTTCCTGCAAATTCACCACCAAATCACTGTTTTGGTCAGCCAATCCGTACAAACCGTTGACCAAATACCAGGAAAAAACACCGCGTCCGCCGCCCCACCGGGAACTTTCATTCGAATATTCGTCCGGTTGGCAGGACAAAATCTTCACCTCGTTTGCAAATTGCCGAGACAAATTCGAGGCCGTGGCCTGACTGCCTTTCACCATGCTGCCCGCCAATTTTCCGGCATGGCAAGCATCGGTTATCAAAACCACTTTCGCTTTATTTTTGATACTCAACGTCGAAACGATGGACTGCAAATAACTGACCGGGAACGCCCCAGCGGCATACGCAACCGGCGGCGAATCGAACGGCAAAAGATAGGCGAGTTGGTCAATCGTCAAGGTTTCGACATCGCCGTGACCCGAAAAATAAATGATGGCCAAATCGCCTTCCTTGCTTTCGCCGACCAACCACATCAATGCACTGGCAAATTGAGAATTGGTCGCTTTTTCATTTGTCAAAAGCCGGATATTTTGTGGGGAAACCTGCCCACCGCCGGGCGATTTCAAAAAATCGGCAAAGGCTTCCGCGTCGCGGTGCGCATATTGCAAACTAGGGATTTCGCTGTTTTGATATTTTGAAATGCCCACGACCACTGCCCGCGTCGTCGCGCCGGACATCATGTTGATTTGGGAAAAAATTTTTCCGAGATTAAAAAACATGGCCAGCGCGAGGCAAGCAAAATAGGAGAGGTATTTTTTTGAGAAATTCATATCAGTTTGGATTGGCAAAATTTTCAAATTGAAAATGGCAAGCACGATTTTGACGGATTCTTTCAGAATGACAAAACCGGGCGTAAAATTGGGTCAAAAACTCTGGTCAAAAATTTAATAAGTTGTCAAACCTCACCCCGTCAACCGTTCGCCGTTTTTATTTTATCCGAAACACAAACCACTCCTCCACCGTATTTTTTTCGCCAAAACGAAAACCAATTTTATCCGAAAAATAGATAAAAAACTCCCCAGTCGGCGTGGCCACCGTGCGCATCGGGACGCCATATTTTGCTAAAACATCGGCTTTGCTTTCTCCCAAAACCACCCCTTTTTCGGTTTCGCCGATGTAGCCTGGCGCGGTATTTTGGACAATGACCGAATGTTTGCCACGGTCGGCGAGATGGACGAAAATTTGGGATTTTTCTAAATTTTTATAACCAAACGACACTTTGTTCGCCTCAATTTCAACCACATTTTCAACATTTGGCTTCAGCGAAAAATGTTCGAGGCTCAAATTTTCTATCATTTCAATCGCTTGCCCGAACTCGCCGTTGCCGGTCGGCGGCAATTCTGCGTCGGTCGCAGCGGCTGTTTTTTCCAAAATCTGGCGGTTCAATTTTCCAATTGTGCTGCCCAAATTTTCCGCTTTCGCAAAATTTTCCAAAGCCGTAGCCACATCATTTTTTCCAGCAGCGATGATGCCCAACAAAACGTGCGCGGCAGATTTTTCGGCATCGGTTTTTGAAATTTTCAGGGCTTTCTGGGCATGGTATCCAGCATCATCCAACTGATTTTGCAGGGCAAAAACGCAGCTGATGTTCAGCCACGCCGGGGAATATTCCGGGTCGAGCGATTTGGCTTTCCCAAAATGATTTTCAGCCTCGCGGAGTAGTGAAGTTCGGTCGCCGCCGCGGCCTTTTCGATTGCCGGACAGCCTAGAAACAGGGTCAATTTCGAGTGGAAAAATCAATTTATTGTCACTCGCAGCCGTCAAATCCAGCGCAGCGAGAGCGGTCAAAACGCCCGCGTTATTGAAAATTTCACGACTTTGATAATCTTTTAAAATGTAGCGGAGGTAAATTTCCGCATCACGGTACTCGCCGAGCAGGGCCAATTTTGTGGCCATTTGATTGGCAAATTCTAAATTTTGGAGCAACGATTGAGCCGTTTCGGACATCGTTTTTCGCTCGGTCAAACTCGGATAACCTGCAATATTTTCACCCAAACCGTACGCAGAATAAAGCGAATCCAACAATTTTGGCATCAAACCCAGCACTTGGTAACCCGCAGAAACGGCCAAAAAACCGCCCAAATAATCGGCTTGCGCCTCGTGTTTTATGCCTTCGTCCAATTTTTCAAGTTGCTCACCGAGACCGTTTTGACCATGATTTTGGGTAGCAAAATGCCGCGTCCAATCATGTTTTTCATAATAATGCGTGATTTCGTGGGCGAGCAGCGCGGCCAGAGCATTCAAGGAATCCGCGCCAAAATTTTTGCAAACATCAAACGCACGCTCTTCCAAACCGATGCTCACTTTTTCGGCATCCATCCAAGCCACGAATTTCACGCGGCGGTTCATCACAAATTGGGGGACTTGCTGGCGAAGGTCGCCCCGGGCGCGGACGAGGTTTTGGAAAACCTGATTGGCAGTCTGGAATTTTGAGTCGCTCTCAAAAATCGCACCCGGGGCAACGTTTTGCGAACGCAGGCTGGGACTGACCTGCACAAACGCAAAAACGGCTTCGCTATCTTCACTTGGTGATTGTGCAAAAACGGTGGCCGCTGCCGAAACCAACAGCAGGCTAATTGTCATTCTGAAAATGTAAAATGTATTTTTCATCTCAACTCGATTTGATGCTTGATTTGGATTTTGTGAAATTAGTTACCCGGCAAATTTCGCGTCACGCAAATTTCTTTTTTGGGGTTTTGAAAATATAATTTAAAATCTTCTTTTGGTGAAGTTTTTGCCTGAGAAGTTTTTTTAATAATCCATTTAATCCTCCGCTTTTCCTTCATCAAAAGCACAAATCCCGTGACGCACACATTTTCACTCCACCGATTGGGCAGTTTTTTGGCGGCCTGCCTGTTTTTATTTACTTTTTGTAAAAAAACAAACGCCCAGCCTGTCGTCTCGCGCGACATGGTTTTCAACTTGACCGGCCTCGGAAATGCCCATCAACTTTTCGATGGCGACCCGTCCACCGTTTTCGAACCGCGCCACGCCGCAGGTTTCACGGCAACTCCGGCGACCGTCATTTTGCGGCTCAACCCGGCTGCAAATTTCTGCAAAATTAAAAAAATCAGGTTCGAACGTGCGCCGGGCGCGTCTGGCAAGATTCAAATTTTCGCTGGTTCGCCGGGCGCGGGAAATTGGAATTCGTTGTCCGCGCCGCAAATTTTTCAAAATGGCTCGTCGGCTTTTGAATGGTATCCGGCTAATTTGGACGCGCGTTTTTTGAAATTTGTTTTTGAAAAAAACGACGGCGACCCGCTGCCACAACATTTTTTGACCGGCGAAATTTTCCTCGATTTCGATGGCGATTGCACTTTTTCCGATGGATTTTCGGATTGCGCCGTGCCGGGAACTTGCCCGTTCAACGATTTGCCTTTTGAAAAACGGATGGGCGTGAACAATTTTATCGGCAAAACGCAACTGTATTATCAGGCTGGGCCGTTCGCTGCAGTGCGCGAATATTTGCCCTGGGACCACATCCAAGGCCATTTTTCTTCGGGAAATTTGAGTGCCGACGGCGAGTCGCAGCCCTTCCGTTTTGCCCCAAGTTTTCCGGGTTACGATTTGGACAATCACTACCAAAACTTGAAAGATTTTGGCCGCGAGGTGCTCGGAACGTTCAAAGAATCGTCGCCATTTCAACTCAATTTTGACTACGCTGGAACGGGCAACAACTTGACAATGAACCAATTGGGCATGAGTTTTTCAAACACCGGCTCAGCATATTTGAATTTGATGGAAAGAAAACCGGGTCAGCCCGCCGGGGGTGTCGCGCCGAACAATCCCAAGTTTTTTGACCCAGAAACCTACGCCGACCACGCCCGCGCCATGCAACAACTCGACCTTCGGTATGGAAAAAACGGCAACCCCGAAAAAGCAAAATTTGAGGATGCGGCGAGCGCAAATCAGGGCACTTTTTCATTTTTGGAAAACTGGAACGAGCAGGACAAATGGTGGCGGCAGGACAATTTGGGCAGCACCGCAAACCCAGATTTTGAGCAGCGGCTCGCGTTTTTCACCCCGCAGGAATATATGGCGATGACTTTTGCCGACCGTTTTTCGGGTCCCGCCTCAGGCGGGAGCAATTTGCCCCTCGTCATGTCCGGCCTGACCGATTTTGATGCAGAATATGTTCGCGGTTGTTTTATGGCTTGGTGGGAATTAACGGGCGAAGACCCGGCGAACACATTCCCGTTTCATGCCTTGAATTTGCACCATTATTCTGTTGAAAATTGGCAGCGCGGCCTCGTGCCGGAAGGCGACCCGGAACTCGCGCCCGGAAACCCAAATTCTGGCCTCAATCGGATTATCAATTTTAGAAATAAATACCTGCCGCAGCAGCAAGTTTGGGTGACGGAATTTGGTTTTTCTGACCATCCGCAGGACGCGACGACGGCCACGCCGCACTACCCAAACCCTGATTTGGAAGAAACGCAGGCGCAGTGGCTCGTGCGCAACTACTTGCTTTTCAACCGTTTGGGTGTGGACAGGGCATTTTCCTACCAACTTTCCGACGACGGGCCGAACGCGTGGCACGGCTATTTTAACCACACCGGGATGATTGACCGGACGGACAACGGCGGCGCGGTTCC
Source organism: Saprospirales bacterium (assembly GCA_031398055.1). Lineage (GTDB taxonomy): Bacteria > Bacteroidota > Bacteroidia > Chitinophagales > Saprospiraceae > M3007. The sequence goes on from JANNMS010000229.1 coordinate 15,234, forward strand.
TGAATTTCGGTTGAAAAAATCGTGGTACTATCTTTTTACTTTGAGAAATCGTTTGGAAGGTTTTCATTTCAAAAGTTCAGAGGAAAAAACGACGGCGACAGGCCGCCCGGTTTGGATTTATACTTTTGAAAATGAAGACTTTACAAAAAAAATCCGCGTGATTTGGATACCGACCGACACCGACCCGACGACCACGGATTATATTTTGCCGGTAAAAATGGGTTCAAAAATCAAGGTCGTCGAGTTTGCCCAAAAATCCATCACCGGCCACGAAACTGAACTCGAAGACAGCGACGGTGACGGTTTTTTGGAAATTAAAAACGTGGGCGAACGCCCAATTTTGGTCATCGAAGGCGATGCCGAAACGCCGATGACTTGCGATTGCCAAACTGAAATGACTTGGATTTCTGGAAATATTTCAGCAAAAAATTTGACCGACGAAACATCACAGATTGCCGAATCGCCGCGCTGCGAATATGGTTCTGAAATGAAAAATCTGTGGTCGGGCGCGGCTGGCCTCGCCTCAGGCGAGGCGGTTTTCAACCTCGGCGGCGGCGATGAAAATGATGAATTGGAAATCGGGGCAGTTTTTATAAATGACCCAAATTATCAAGCGGGCGAACTGAAACTTGATTTTTTGGACTCTGCGGGCGACGTCGCACACCATATTATATATGACTTGGACGGGCAGCCGATTTATCCGCAAAATGTTTTGGGCAAAAATTTTGTCTGGAAACGTTTTGAAAACCTGCATTTCCGAGCCGCAAAACTTCGCGTGACGAAATCCGACGGCGCGGCGGTCGGCGAAATTTTGGTTTGTGCAAAAGGTCAACCGACCCAAATTTTCACCGACCCGCCGCCCGCGCCAACTTCTGATTGTGTTTGCAAACCGACGCCGATTTCAATTTTCCCGGCCAATGTTTTTTATGAAATATCGCCCGGCCAGACGGTTTCAAATTACAATTTTTTGGGCGATGCCTGCGCCGATGGTGCACCCGACAAATCGCCGTTTAGGATGTTTGACGAGCAAAATTTGATTGGAAAAATGTGTGAAACTGGATATTTTGGACAAATGACGGGCGCGGATTTTTTCAATTGCAATGAAAACAACGGCCAATTTCCGGTGCAAGAATGGTTTCCCGGCTGGTCTGGTTTTCCGTTCAAATCGGTCGTTCATTTTGATGAACCGCAGATTTTCAACGGGATTTATATTTACGATAGTTATGATGAAGGCAAAATCAGCATCGAATACCGGGACGGAGCGACGGATAATTGGAAAACTTTGGCCTTGCCCGACGGCAAAAGTTACCGGACGGACAGTTGGCGAAAATGGGTGCTGGTTTTTCAAACGCCGCAGCCGCTTTTTGCCACCGATTTTCGGGTGACGATGAAAGATGCGGGCGCGCGTTTTTCGGAAATGGCACTTTGCCTGAATCCGATTGTGAAAAAAGATGATGCCGTTTTGTCTGAAAATTCAGCGAAAAATGATGGGTCCGTCGAGCCGACCATTTTTCCAAATCCGACGGTTGGCTTGCTCAATTTGATTCCGGGCAGCAAAAAATTTGACCACCTTCGTTTGGCCGACGTGACTGGACGGACGGTTTTTTCCAAAGATGTGTTGAGTGAAAATGGGGCGCAAAAGATTGACTTGCAGGAGTTTGCGGGTGGGGTTTATTTTTTGTTTTTGGAGAAGGATGGGGAAGTGGTTTGGCGTGGGAAGGTTGTGAGGGATTGAAAATCTTTGAAATTTTGAAATTTAAAAAAACGCCCGGCAGTTTGACTTTCAAACTGCCGGGCGTTTTTTTTTAAATCCAAAATTTCAAATCAAAACTTTACCCATTTCGCCTTGCTTTTCCCCGCCCCAATCACTTTTTCAATAAATTTCATACCCCGCACCCCGTCGTGTACCGTGGGAAAATCCATAAAAATCGGATCAGGTTCGCGGCCTTCGACCCGTGCGCGAACGCAGTGCGCAAAATTCCGGTAAATATTGGCAAAGGCTTCGAGGTAGCCTTCGGGATGGCCGCCGGGGATGCGGGCGTGCGCCAAAGATTCGGGGTAAAGATTGCCAACGCCGGTGCGAAAAATCTGCGTTGGTTTGTCCAACCACTTGGCAATCAAAGAATTAGGCTCCATTTGCCGCCATTCGAGGCCACCTTTTTCTCCGTAAATTCGGATGTTCAAGTTGTTTTCTTCGCCCGCGCAAATTTGGCTGGCAAACAAAATCCCGTTCGCTCCATTTTCAAAACGGAGCAACACGTTGCCATCGTCGTCAAGTTGCCGACCGGGAACCATGATGTTTATATCTGCGCATAATTCGCTGATTTTCAGGCCGGTAATATATTCTGCGAGGTTTTCGGCGTGCGTCCCGATGTCGCCCATCGCTCCGGCGATTCCAGATTTCGAGGGGTCGGTACGCCATGCGGCTTGTTTATTGCCGGATGCTTCGACGTGCGTGCTGAGCCAGCCCTGCGGATATTCGACCACCACTTTTCGGATGTTGCCGATTTCGCCGTGGCGGATCATTTGCCGCGCCTGTTTGACCATCGGATAACCCGTGTAATTGTGGGTCAACGCGAAAAGCATCCCCGTTTTTTCCACCGTTTTTTCCAAAATATCGGCTTCTTTCAAATTGAAAGCCAACGGTTTATCGCAAATCACATGAAAACCATTTTCCAAAGCCATTTTCGCGGGCGCAAAATGGACGTGGTTTGGTGTGACGATGCTCACGATTTGCATCCGCCGCTCCGGTTTGAGGCGTTTTTCGCCTTTTATCATTTCAGAAAAAGAGCCGTAAACGCGGTCGGCTGGGATGCCCAAATTCGCGCCGGACTGTTTCGATTTTTCGGGGTCGCTGCTGAACGCGCCGCAGACCAGTTCGATTTCGCCGTCGATTGCCGCAGCCATCCGGTGCACATTTCCAATAAATGCGCCGATGCCGCCGCCGACCATGCCCATTCTGATTTTCTGTTTCATTCGTTTTTTATTGATGAATTATGAATGATAAATGATGAATAAACAGGGCTTAAAATTTATCAATTTTAAAGGTAAAAATTGATTGAATAAAATTTTAACCGAGATAAAAAATCTATACAAAAACAAAATATTTCCTTATAAATTTATATCTGAATTAAGGCTTTATCTTTTAAAAAAACAACCCAAAAATTCGCTTCTTTTTAATCGTCTTTTTAGTCTTTTTTACAATCACGGGGTCGCTCGAAAAACTCTCCACATTCAATCGGTTAAATGCCGTAACCACATAAGTATAATACTCGCCTTCGTTGGTTGTTTTATCTTCAAAAGTCCAATTTTCTGTATTGAAATTAGTAAGCGACAGTAAATTGAGCGGGTCGCGAAAATCACCCACCAAATCGCCCGGAAAACGATACACCGCAAAATAATATGGCATTTCCTCGCCAGTGCGGACGTTGCAAGTGTTCCAAGCAAATTTTACTGTGCTCGGGGTGCCTTTTACCCGGCAAATTGTGGGCGTCGCAGGAGGCACACCTGATTTGAAACCCATCCCCGGCATCAAAGCCGTGTAATTGTAATAATTTTCACGAATCGAATCCTGCACGTTCAACGGGTTTTTCATCAACTGTTTAGCCGAGTAAAAAATGCTGCCCTGCACCGTTTTGTTGTTCCGGTTGAGTTTGATTTGGCGTCCGGTTTCGGCGCGGTCGTTCCAATTTGGGTCGGTATTTCCAGCACCGATTTTGTACGCAGCATGGCCGATGTACAAATGTTTTCCGTAGGTATGTTTTCCCCACCAATCTACAAGTTTCTGATAATCAGCGGGTTGGAAGCCAATTGACCAATAAAGTTGTGGGGCGACGTAATCAATCCAATCGTTTTTCATCCACAATAAAACGTCAGCAAATAGGTCATCATAACAAGTAATTCCTGCGCGGGTATCCGAACCGTTGGCCGGGTCGCGGGTGCTGTTTCGCCACACCCCGAACGGGCTGATGCCAAATTTGAGGTACGGTTTTACACTTTTTATCTTTTTTGAAATGGATTGAATCAGTTGGTTCACGTTGTCGCGCCGCCAATCCGCAATGTTTGCAAAGCCACGCGGGTTGGCCGAAAAATCTGAATAATCGGGCAGCGACTCGTCTTTTTCCGGGTACGGATAAAAATAATCATCGAAATGAATGCCGTCCACATCGTACCGCGTAATGATATCGGCGACGATATCGGTCAAATGCACGACGACCGACGGGTTCGCGGGATTGAAATAATACCGTTTTGCGTAGCGAAAAAACCATTTTCCTTTGTCCTCGCGGGGCAAACTCCGCAGCAAATGCGAGGGCGCGAGCGACGCCGTGTCGAGGTCAAAAGTCGCCCGCAGCGGGTTGAGCCAAGCGTGAAATTCGAGCCGCCGGGCGTGGGCAGATTTTATCATGTAATCTAGCGGGTCGTACTCCGGCGACGGCGCAAGTCCTTGTTTACCAGTGAGATACTTGCTCCACGGCACCAATTTGGACGGGTAAAAAGCATCTCCGGCGGGGCGGATTTGGACAAAAACGGCGTTGAATTTTAGGGATTTCAGCACATCGAAAATCGAGTCAATTTCAAATTGCTGGCGTTCCGGGGTCAATCCCGGTTTCGACGGCCAATCAATGTTGGCGACCGTGGCAATCCATGCCCCGCGCATTTCGGCGGCGGGCTGGGCAGCGATTTTTTCATTTAAAAACAAAAAAATTACGCTAAAAAAAAGAAAGAGTTTGCGAGTTGTCATGCTGAAAAGTTGAGATTTTGATTTGCGGTAAAAGTAGGTAAGATTTTGAAAATTGGGGCAATGGGACACAGATGACACAGATTTTCAAACACAGATTTTTTCAAAATTTAAATCTGTAAAATCTGTGCTTGAAAATCTGTATTCAATCTTTCCCAAAAACGCACAAACCTAAAACTAACTTAATCTTGGCTTAACCGACCTGCAGAAATGCCCAAACTACCTTTGGCAAGGCTTTTACTTTAAAAAAAATAGGCCATGCAAATTTTCCCGCGCTTGTCGCTGCGTTTTTCCGCAATTTTCGGTCGCACTTTCATCTCACCCAATCGCAATTTTTCTCGGTCAGACCTGACTCGTGAGACAGGAAGGTCTGCTTCGCACCGAGCGCGGGCTTTTGACAATTATTTTCCTAAAAATATGGGGTTCAATTTTTCAATGACCTTGCTGAAAACTCTTTTTTGGCTCAGCATTGCAGGAATTTGGACAGCCACAATGATTTACTTTTTTCAAAAACTTATTTTAGAAAACTATCGCTGATAATTTCTATTTTTTCAAAAAATAGAAATTTCCAAAACTAAATATAAATGAAACGCACGCCAGACATTGTTGTAATTTCAGATACCCACCTCGGAACTTATGGTTGCCACGCCAAAGAATTGCTGAATTACCTCAAAAGCATCAACCCAAAAACCCTGATTTTGAATGGCGATATCATTGATATTTGGTATTTCAAAAAGAGTTATTTTCCAAAAGAACACCTCGAAGTGATTCGCCGATTGCTGAAAATGTCGGTCAACGGTACGAAAATATATTACCTCACGGGAAACCATGACGATATGTTGCGGAAATTCGGGGAGGTGTCGCTCGGCTTGATTGAACTGAGGAACAAGTTTGTTTTTCAAGTGGACGGCAAAAAGCACTGGGCATTTCACGGCGATGTTTTTGATGCGAGCGTCCAAAAAGCAAGGTGGCTGGCGCGGCTTGGTGGCGAAGGTTACGATATGTTGATTCGCATCAACCGGACGATAAATTGGACGCGGCGGCTGTTTGGTTTTGGCCCCGTTTCGTTTTCGGCAAAATTGAAAAAACGGGTGAAAGGCGCGGTCAAATTCATCTCCGATTTTGAAGAAACTGCCATTGATTTGGCGATGGAAAATGGCTATGATTATGTGTTGTGCGGCCACATTCACGCGCCGGTTATTCGAAAAATTGAGGGGAAAAACGGCCACACCGTAACTTATATGAACTCCGGCGATTGGATTGAACACCTCACCGCGCTCGAATATTCAAACCACAAATGGACAATTTTTCAGTACGACGAGGCCGATTTTGAAGTTGTCAGCCCATTTTTGACGGTGAAAGAACCCAAAAATTTCTCGATTCGCCGCGAAGAATTTGTCCCAGAATTGGCTCGCGTTGCGGCTTTCAACATGTTGTAAAATTGAGATATTTGGATATTTTGATATTGGGAAATGATGGTTTGCGGGCTACTTTCGCCCCATCCCAATTTCAAAATATCCCAATTTCATAAATATCGCAATGTTGTTTTTTGCCTACAAAATTGAAAACGGCATGGCTTTTTTGGACGAAGAAGAAAGTCGCCACCTGCTCACCGTGCTCCGCCGAAAACCGGGCGACGCCGTACAAATTACTGACGGTCAAGGTCTTATCTACGAAACTGAACTTGCCGAGGCGGGCAAAAAACTGGCTGTCGCCAAAATTTTAAAAAAAATTCCGCAGCCCGACGAACGTCCGATGCGACTTCATTTGGCCATCGCCCCGACGAAAAATGCCGACCGTTTCGAATGGTTTTTGGAAAAAGCCGTTGAAATCGGGGTGGACGAAATCACGCCGCTGCTTTGCCATCGCAGCGAGCGGAAAAATTTGCGGCACGACCGGCTGGAAAAAATTTTGGTCTCGGCCATGAAACAATCGAAGCGGGCAGTTTTGCCAAAACTCAATGACCTTTCCCATTTTGAAAAAGTGGTGAAAAATGCCACTGAAACTCAAAAATTTATCGCGTGGTGCAGCGATGACGCGACTCCGCCACATTTGAAAACGGTTTTAAAACCAAATTTGGCCGCGCTGATTTTGATTGGCCCGGAAGGCGATTTTACTTCGGACGAAGTTTTTTTGGCAAAAAATGCTGGATTTCAGGAAGTGAGTTTGGGCGCGGCGCGGCTGCGGACGGAGACGGCTGGGGTTTTTGCGGTGGCGGTGGGAAATTTGATTTACGATTTTTGAACTCCGATTTACGATTTTGGGGAAGGCGCGAAATCGTAAATCGTAATTCAAAAATCATAAATTCGCCTATTTCATGGCATTAATTATCGCCAGAAAATCAGCCGCTTTCAACGACGCGCCGCCAATCAAACCGCCATCGACATCTGGTTTTCCAAAAAGTTCTGCCGCGTTTTGGGCATTGCAACTACCACCATATAATATGGTCGTGTCGTCGGCCACCGATTTCCCATATTTTTTTGAAATGACGCCGCGCAGGGCTGCGTGCATTTCCTGCGCCTGTTCGCTGGACGCGGTTCGGCCTGTTCCGATTGCCCAAATCGGTTCGTAAGCAATTGCAATTTTCCGAAAATCGGCTTCCGACAAATGAAAAAGACTGGCACGAAGTTGCCGGGCGACGAAAGCGACGTGCGTATTTTTTTCACGAATTTCGAGTGGTTCACCGCAGCAAAAAATCGGGCGAAGGTTTTTTCGCAAGGCGAGGTCGGTTTTTTTGGCCAAAATTTCGTTCGATTCTTTAAAATATTGCCGCCGCTCGGAGTGTCCCAAAATGACAAAATCCGCTCCGACCGACAAAATCATGTCCGCAGAAACCTCGCCGGTGAACGCCCCTTTTTCTTCTTGATGCATATTTTGGGCGGCGAGATGGACACTATTTGACCCTTTTAAAATATTTCCAACCGCATCCAAATATGGAAACGGCACGCCGAAAACCACCAAACCGCGCGGGTTTTCGAGTCCTGTCAGGATATTTTTGACCAAATCCACACCTTCGGCGCGGGTGAGGTTCATTTTCCAGTTGCCGGCTACGATTTGTTGACGCATTTTTTTTTATATTAGGAATTAAAAATTAAGAATTAGGAATGCGTGGCGAAGGTAAATTTTAGCCCAAGAAGTTTTTTAATTGATTGGAAAACCGTCCGTCGTTTTTTACAAATCACCGAGTTGCGGACGCAAAATAACTTCTTCCATCACCGCAGTTTCGGAAAGCGAATAGGCCGCCCAGACGGTTTTTGCGATGTCGTCGGGTTGCATCAGGCGTTCTTGCGGCAGTTCGACGCCTGCCCACGAATCCGTCCAAGTAGCGCCGGGCATGACCGAAGTGACCCGGATTCCGTTGTTTTTCAACTCTAAACGCAACGATTTTGAAAAGCCGAGCAGCGCAAATTTGGTAATCATGTACGCCCCGCTGTTTGGGTAAGCCATCTGGCTTGCCACCGAACACATATTAAAAATGTGGCCTTTTTCGCGGCGAATCATCGTCGGGAGCAGGGCGCGCGTCAAATAATAGGCACTGTACAAATTGGTTTCCATCAAAGTTTCGAGGTTGCCGGAGGGTTCGTCGGTAATCGAACCGCGCAAGAACATACCAGCATTGTTGACCAGCACATCAATTTTCGAGGTTTGATTTTTGATGAAATCGGCAAAGTGAAAAACATCGTGCTTTTTGCTCAAATCGGACTGAAAAACCATCAAATTGGAGTCGGGAAAATGCTGCGACCAGTCAATTTTCATTTTTTCCAAATCCGCAGCCGTGCGGGCGCAGACAAAAATATCAAAGCCGTTTTTGGCAAAAATTTCAGCGATGGCTCTGCCCAAACCTTTGGTTGCGCCGGTGACGATTGCGATTGGATTCATTTTTTTTATTTAAAAAACATAACAGCCGACCTTTTTCCAAGTCCTGTTTCGTCGGCTGAGTCCGCCAAAAATATCGCTCAATTTTAACTTGAACCCATTGATTTTTAAACCGAGATAAAAATCGGCTCCGGCTTGGGTGTTTTTTTCGCGGAGCCAACCCAAATTGTCCGTTCCCAAAACTAAAAATCCCAATCGAGCGGCAAATCCCATTCTGAAAGTTCTATAATCATTTAAAATTAAAGGTAAAGAAGCCGATAAAAAACGGCTTTCAAAACGTGGGATAACTGCGATAGAATTTGGGCGAGATAAATTGTTTTTTGCGATAGAAATTCTTTGTGTTGCGATAGACGAAACATAGAATTTGGGATAGATTTTATAATCAAATTGAACAGAAACAGATGCCGGCAGCCCGATAGAAAATCGATTGTCGGACAATGATTTTATAGAGTCTTTTAGGAAATTTTGACTAATCGTGTTTATAAAATCTCTGGGCGTTTTTATTCCATTAAAAATTGTGGAAGAAATAGGGGTGGATTCGTTAAAATCAATATCATGTTGTTCCGCATTTTTATTAAAATTAATAAACCCTAAATCAATAATAGAAAAACCGCTGCGCCATTTATAATCCATATCCATATCGCTGTTTTCATCAGGCATTGAATAAGAAAAACCAAGATTGACCGCGCCGCCAAAACCATTGATTTTTGGTTTTATGGATTGAGTTTCTATCGAATTGAAATTAGAATTTGTTGTCCCATAATTAAAATGACCTGTTTCAAATAGAAAGTCCTTTGGACTGGTTTGTTGATAAACAACCTCTCTTTCTAATCTGCCATAACCGCCTTCTATTCCCATTAAAATTTTGGGCATAATTCCAAAAGATAAAATAGGGTCGCCATTATCGGGCGTATTAAATGCGTATAAAAAACCTATTTCAGCCCAACTTGCGGCTGATAATTTAAAAGGTTTAACAACAACATCAGTATTTAATGGCCGATTGTTTATGGTTTCAAAAGCCAAAACTGTTGGGATTTTATAAGAACTAACCTGAAAACGCAATGTCGTTGTTATACCAATAGTGTGCTGGTCTTTAATTTTAAAAGAAAAACCCGGCCCCGAAAACCTGCCCTGCCCGATGCCATGCATTTTTCGTTTGGGCAGAAAAAAATCTTGCATGATTTGGTCACGGGAAGGTTGGTGGCGTTCTGCTTCATTGGCCATCGAGTTCAGTTTTTCGGGATGGCGCGCGGCACGAATCAGACTTGTTTTTGATAGAAAAGCATAGGAATTTTCCCCAAAACCGTCAATTTGGAACAAATTGACATCCCATTTTAAAGGATTAAAACTGACTGCGGCTGGGTTGGTTTCAGTCGCCCAAATTCCTGAAAATCGTTCGAAGCGGAGACCTAATTGTTCTTGTGAAAAAAGTGTTTGGAAGGTTGAAATGGATAAAAAGAAAGCGAGAATTGGTAAAGATTTCATAACCTAAAAGATTAAAAAAGTGGTGAAATACGGAGGGCCGTGTTTCGACAACTATGGAGAAGATTATCGTTATTTACCAATAGAATTGATAGTGTTTCAAATAGAAAACATCAGGTTTTGATAAACAAATTTATGTTTTTTAATTGAAAAATCTATACAAATTTTATGGTAAATAAGCTACGTTAAGTTTCATAAATAAGCGTACAAGACCCTTCCGGGCGGAAAAGTTGATTAGCCACTTTTTTTAAATCGTCGGGCGTGACGGAGAGGTAAGTATTAATTTCAGAATTGACCAAATTCACGTCGCCGAGGTTTTCGCAAGCACCCAAACTTTGGGCTTTTGCCAAACTGCTGGCTTCCGAAAAAACGACTTCACTTTCGTACCGACGCTGGATTTTCAGCAATTCGCGATCGGAAATCAAGTCATTTTTTAGTTCGTCGAGTTGTTCCCAAATTGCTTCGAGGGCAGTTTCGACAGAAATTCCTTTGGCTGGTTTGCCTTCAATTAAAAACAAACCTTCGTCGAGGGTCGCGGTGAGATTGGCATCGATTTGCGAAAAAACTTTCTGCTCTCGAAGCAATCTGCGAAAAAGTCGGGAGGACTGGCCGTTGGCCAAAATATCGGAGAGGAGGTCGGTCGGATAAAAATCGGGGTGCAACCGGGGAGACATTTTGAAGCACAAAAATATTGCCGACATTGGCACATCCGCCTGAATTGTTTTCCGAACGGGCAAAATCTGTGGGTTTTCCGTAGGAAACTGCCTTTTTTGAGGCGTTCCGGAAGGAATTTCACCAAACCATTTTTCAGCCATTTTAAAAATATCGTCCGTCCGAACATTTCCGGAAACGGACAAAATCGCGTTGGCCGGGCAATACCATTTTTGGTAAAAATCGCGCACGTCGGGAAGTGTGGCGTTTTCGATGTGCTCCGGTTTCAGGCCAATCACCGGCCAACGGTACGGATGTTTTTCGTAGCACATCGCGGAAATATGATGCCATGCATCACCATACGGCTCGTTCAAACACGTTTCTTTAAATTCTTCGACCACCACTTTTCGCTGCACATCAAATGATTTTTTGGAAATATTGAGTGCCAGCATCCGGTCGCTTTCCAGCCAAAAAACCGTTTCAAGATTCTGCGCGGGCAAAAATTCATAGAAATTCGTCTGGTCATTTGTCGTGAACGCATTATTTTCTGCTCCAGCGGCTTGCAACGGTGCGTCAAATTCAGGGGCGTTTTTGCTGCCCGCAAACATCAAATGTTCAAACAAATGTGCAAACCCGGTGCGCTCCGGATCTTCGTCGCGCGAGCCAACTTCGTACAACAAATTGACCGACGCGAGCGGCGTGTCGTGGTCTTCGTTGACAATCACCCGCAGGCCGTTGTCCAAAACAACTCTTTGAAAATCAATCATTTTTGAAAGGGAAAATTGAAAAAAGAGCGGGTGTCATTTTGAACGATGTGAAAAATCTGGGTTGAAATTTTTACCCAAATTCTCAATTTTTGTTCAAAATGGCACCCGCGTCGTGGCCATCGTTTTTTAATTATTGAGCACCTTTTTCAGCATCGTTTGTCAAACTCTCGGTTTCTTTTGCCAAGTCGTCCAGTTTTTTCAACAATTCTTTTTTGCGTCGGTCGAGGTCGGCGGCTTTTGCGGACGTGGTTTCTTCGGCTGTTTTATCGCGTTTCAAACCTTTTTTTGTGGGCGGCGGGGCTGGAACAGGCGCGGTTTCGTCTGATTCAATTTTGTCAACTTCTTGTTGAAGTTCGGCCTTCCGTTTTTCCAAATCATCCAACCGAGTCAGTACTTTTTCATCCAAATATTGTGCTTTGTCGCGCAGGCCACGATAGACGCCACCAATTTTATCCAAGGCTTTGTCATATTTTCCGGCATCGAATTTTTCCCTTTCACTTTTCACCAATTGGACAGCGGAGGTGGCAAGGCCTTTCATTTGACCAAAAATTTTGCGCGAATTTTCCTTTTCGACATTGGTGCCAAAAAAGAAATTGTAAATCAAAATGCCCACCAACAGAAGCAGGCCGATTTTAATGAGACTTCTTATCATTTTTCAGAATTTTAATGATGGTAGAATGTTTTGTAGAAATTTACTTTAAAAATTTTGCCCAAAAGTACAGCGGATTTGATTTTTTCGAGCCACCCAGATTTCGGGCAACCCAAATTTTTCCAGATTTCCCAACCTCCAAATTTCCAATTAGTTTTGCCGCCATCAAAAACACCTTTAAAATATGATGGGTCAAAAAACGAAGCAAAAAATTTTGGTCACCGGCGGCTGCGGATACATCGGCAGCCACACGATTATCGAATTATTGGAAAATGGCTACGACGTGATTTCGGTGGACAACCTTGTCAATTCCGATGAAAACGTCTTGAAAACCATCAAAAAAATCACCGGACAGCGGGTGAAAAATTACCGCACGAATTTGTGCAACAAATCCTCGTTGCGTCAAATTTTTGAAAAAAACGCCGATATCGCCGGCGTGATTCATTTTGCAGCCCTCAAATCGGTGAATGAATCGGTGCAAAAACCGGTTTTGTATTTTCAAAACAACATGCTCGGTCTGCTCAATTTGGTGGAAACGATGCTCGAATTTGGGGTAAACGACTTGATTTTTTCATCGTCCTGCTCGGTTTATGGTGAATCGAAAGTGCTGCCCGTCACCGAAACCACGCCGCTCGAACCGCCGCAATGTCCGTACGCCAGAACAAAAGTGATGGGCGAGGAGATTTTATCGGACGTTTGTTTTACGCACCAAAATTTTCGGGCGGTCGTTTTGCGATATTTTAACCCGGCGGGCGCCCACCCGTCGGCAACGATGGGCGAAAATCCGCGAAACGTGGCGAGCAATTTAGTCCCGGTCATCACCGAAACTGCCATCGGAAAACGAAATTCGATGACCGTTTTTGGCAGCGATTACGACACCCGCGACGGCAGTTGCGTTCGAGATTATATCCATGTGATGGATTTGGCGGCAGCCCACGTCAAGGCATTGCAATTTCTTTCTGAAAATAAAAACACGTCCAATTTTGAACTTTTCAACCTCGGCATCGGCTCCGGGGTCACGGTTTTGGAAGCGATTTTTGCTTTTGAAAAAACGACTGGGCAAAAATTGAACTATCAAATTGGCCCTCGCCGGGCGGGCGATGTACCTGCGGTTTTTGCCGATAAATCAAAATCCACAAAAATTTTGGGTTGGGAACCGAAGTTTGGAATTGAGGAAATTATGGAATCGGCTTGGGCTTGGGAAAAAACCAGAAGTCAGGGATGAGGGATGAGGGATGAAAAACGCCCGGCAAGTTGATTTCCAACTTGCCGGGCGTTTTTTTTTTAATTCTTTTTCCCTTTTTTAACTATCGTAAAAGTGTAATACTGCCTGCTTTTACCTTTTCATCGCCATTGCATTTGTACCGGAGACGATATAAATAAGTACCGGGATTGACTTCTTCGCCCTCAAAAGTGCCGTCCCATGTTTCAAATTGGTTGACAAAATTTTTGATTCTCCCACCCCACCGGTCGAATATTTCAAAAGAAATAAAATCGCTCACCGCAAATGGATTTGAAATGAAAAATTCTTTGTTCCTGCCATTTGGCGCAAAAGCATTTGGGATAAATATTTTATTGCAATCCAATGTATCTGGGTCAATTACAGTCACCACAATACTGTCCCGCGCAATGCATTCGGCATGTTTGAATGACAAATAATAAGTTGTGGTTTGCGTCGGCGTGATGACTGCTTGCGCGGCGAACGGGTCGCCAATTCCCTCGCGGGGCGACCATTCAAAACTGTTCACGCAAGTATTTGTGATGCTCGAAATGAATGAATTGCCAAGGTAAATCAAGGTATCTCGGTTCAAAATTTGGTCAACATGCGGGTCAAGTGCCTCGATTTCATCGCCAGAAAGTGCCTTTTTATAAATCCGCAATTCGTCGAGGTCGCCTTTGTATCTTTTGTCGGTCTGGCAAATCGGTTCGCCAATTTTAAAAAGGTCAGGCGAAGTCAAATTGATGCGTTGCGACGAAGTTTTGGAATCGCGCAGCGTGCCGTTGACATATAAATTATACGTTTTGAAAGCACGCGTCAAAGCAATGCACTGCCAACAAGGGTCTTCGTCCAATTTCGCAGAAACCGTCAAAAGCAGCGTGTCATTTTCGCTGATTCCACTGGAAAGCGTTTGGGTCGCATGATTGTACCTCACCCAAAACGAGTTTTTGGTATTGCAATCGTCCTTTTTTGCCAAAACCAACTGCGTGCCCGACTGCGGAAAAGGTTTCATGCAAAACGAAACCGAAAAATCGCCCGCCGAAAAAGCGTCGTTCAACGAACCGATAAAAAGCACGCCATCGTCCACGCCGTCAAATCGAACGGCATTTCCGGCAACCCCACAAACACAAACCGGGCTGCCGACTGGCGTTCCGCTCGACCCATTATTGGCCGCGTCATTTGCCGTGCAACTCGTGTCTTGGCCAAACGGAAACCACGCAACCTGCGCCGCTCCATTTTTTGGAAAAAAACAAACAAAAGAGATTGTGAGAATAGAAAAAATATACCGCATCGGAATTGGATTTTTTTAGTTCAACGGACAAACGACCGTCGCTGAATAAGATTTTTCAAAAAAAATTGATAACAAAGAGACGTTGGGGAGTAGACTTTGGACACTTGGGGTTGGCCAAAGTCTACTCCCCAAAATCCAATGTCATTTCAACCCTTTCATAAATTGGTCGAGGTCGCCAAATGGGAACATATCTTTTATCATTTTGGCGGAAGCATCGCCCGAGGCCTGCCGAGCCATTTCGATTGCCCGGTTGACGGCCACCAAAATCAAATCTTCCAATTGCTCGATTTCTTTAAAATCAATTTTGGAAGCATCGATTTTGATGTTTTCAATTTGAAAATCAGCGGAAGCTGTCACTTTCACGGCCCCGTCGCCTGCTTCGGCTTCGAGGCGAACGGTGGAAAGTTCTTTTTGGAGGTCTTCCTGCTGTTTTTGAACGTTGCCAAAAATATTTTCTAACATGATTTTTTTTGTTTAGACACATAGTTCACAGAGGAGTTTTCACAT